>JAATET010000093.1 GCA_015655545.1 Chthoniobacterales bacterium
AATGTGATCAGATCGCTCTCAAAATAAACCTTCGTCCAAGGAAAAGACTCAACTTCAGAAATCCCTATGAATGCTTCTTTAATTAGTCAATCTTGTCGCACTTCAAAGTTGATGTCAGGTCTCATTGAACTAGGAATGGGCGCGTATGCACTCCTAGAATCTCTAAACCGATTTCGCCGGCCGCCAAGAGTGGAGGAAGAAAGCTCACGATTAAAGCTGCTCTTGAGAGATTTGACCGACTATCGAGATAGACTGGCACATAAAGTCTGATGGCGAGATAGGGAATAGCGATCGGAAGGATGTAGAGAGATACATTCAAAATTGCGATTACCACCGCAGTGCTGAAATAAAATCTATAAAAATAGGTGAGTTCATCGTGAATATATTCAGAGAAATAGACACGGGAGACAAGTTTATCTAGACCGCCATATGGCTCAGGGGAAAAGAATGAATTTATATAAATCGCGACCCAGATCCCGGTAAGAAAAAAGATAACTGACGCACGCCACTTCATATTTTATGGACCTAACGCCAAGCTCTCCGACGCCGCGCAAAAAAAACGAAAAACAAGAGTCCACCGTTGCCGCAAACGGCCACGTAGAATCGGAGCCGCGCGAGTCGCGGCGTTCGGTGCAGCGCCTTGTTAGCCCTGTATTTTGTATTTTTAACTGAGGTAACGCGCTTTGTTGGGTCTCACTTTATTTTATATGGGGTTGTGGGTTGTGAGTATGTTGCTCATCGCCACAACTGGATTATCGGGATTTATATTTTTTCTAATCTCTTGTCTCATCATTTTATCTAATGAGATCAGGCTTATAAAAAAGAATAATTCCAAGTAAAATTTCAAACAGAGATAATAGAATTATTATCCAGATGGCAAACCATCTACCTCTTTTGTTATCCAAGTCTTCATTTTTTAAACAGTTCCCGGCGCATGCCTTAATTTTGTCCATGAATGCACCGTCTCTCCAAATAATTAAACAGATAAAAATTGATAAAATTGGACCTAAACTCAATGTAACCACCTGAATAAAAGGTTTATAGCCGTTCGCATGAAGGCCGAACCAACCACCGAAAACGCCAACATGTAAAAAATATGCGGTTTGTAATCGACCCCATAAAAGTTTACTCTGTTCTACCCAGACTTTTGAATATTCGGCTTTGATTTTGTCTTCGTCAAAATTTGGCGGTGAAACAGGGATTTCCACTTTTGGAGTGGGTTCTTTGTTGGATGAGACCGCTAAAATAAAATCCATAATTCAATTATTTAAAATCACACTGACCTTGTGCCGCTGTCAAAGCCGCCTGATTCCTATAAAAATCCCCAGCTTCACTTTTAATAACGGTATATCTCGGGAGGGTTAAATCTCTGGAGGCGATTCCGTTTGATTCGTTGGCCTGTGCAGTTCCAATATAACAAGCATAAATAGGTTTATCTGGATTTGCGACCTGTTCTAAAGTTGCGCCACTTATAAATACGTCTCCAAGATATGATCTCTTTTGAACGCTATCAGAAACCATCAAACCGGGTTTTCCGAAAAAATTGCGAGAAGGGCGACGAATTTCTTGATAGTCTCCTAAAAGTGTAGCCGTGACATATACTCCATTTGTTGCTTGGCCGCGAACTGACCCAATAACAAGCCGAACCGCATGTTCGTTGAATAAAGTAAGGTTTTCGTTGGTAAGAGCCTGCGCCTTTTGAATAATTTGAAGTTGCTCCTGTTCTCGCGCGACTTCTTGCCGCGCCACTTCTGCATCGTAGGGAAATAACTTGGCTATTTCGGGCCGCAAATCCGTCTTCTTGATTCGGAAAATTCCTTCGTCAGACCAAAAGGTGACCGTGGCCGCATCTTCTGATTTTAAGGATGCATTGTGAATCCAGTCCCCGTTTGGCAGTTGAATCTTGGGAAATTTGTAATCGGCGGCTTGTGCCGAGAACAGAGAAAGAATCACAACCAAAGATAATATGCCCTTCATAAAGCATACTATGGTATCGTAGCCTACAAAAGTAGGTCAAGGTAGTTTTTCTACCTGTTGAACCTAGAAAAATCACAGGAGTTTTCGTTTGCCGTGGCCTCTGAATTGAGGAGAATCCGCCAAGAACAAGGAGTCTCGCAGGCCGCGCTTGCCCAAAAGGCGGGGATCAGCCGTGCCGGGGTTCAGCACATCGAAAAGGGAATTCGCAATCCGACTCTGATGGTTTTGCACGCGCTAGCGTGCTCTTTGGATGTTGCTCTGAGCGATGTAATCGGGAAGGTGGAATTGAAGGATCGCTGACGGCACCAAAACCGTTGAGTTAAAGGCCGACTGCCCGGAATGGAGCGAAGCGGAATGAGGACAGTGGGCAATGCGCCGAATCGGGAACTTCAGGGCAGAGGGCGCGTTGCTAGAATTAAAAGAGCCTTTTTTGTGATGGCGTGAGGACAGCCTGCTCTGAGGCTCCGCAGCGACAGCACAAATATGGCTCGACCGTTCAAATCATGCCAAAACCCGGCGGCAAACCTTCCAAAACCTACCGCTTTGCGGGACTATTTCTCTTTCTTACGATGTTCTTCTAGGGATTTATAATAACTAAAAGTAGCGATTCCGCTTCCAAGAACCGCCGTTCCGATAAATATCCCTGCTGCAATTGGGGCAATAGGAGTGAAGGCCGCGATACCAGTTGCAGCTAAAGCAACCCCGCTACTAATTCCCGTAAATGTCTTGTATGAATCTTCTTTATTCATTTTTAGAAGCGAATGCGTTGATGATGCCAGTGTAGGATAATCCAATAGTTGCCGCAAGTTGGGTTGTTGTCGGTTGTGCCACAAAATACGCGATAGTCGCGCCAAGTATAGAAGTAACAAGTGCATCTAATACTATTACAGATGGATGCGCTTTTTCACCAATATCTACGTTTATTGCCTTTAAAACGGAAAAGGAAGGCAACGATCTACTTTTATAGAGAAAATAGAGACAAAATGCGCTCAGAATTGTGATGGCGTATATTTGTAGGGGAACGGGCATAAAAATGAATTAGATCGTGCTCAAGAGTCAGAGAAAACTTATGAGTTTATAAAACCGTTTTTGGGGAATGATGAATGGGCTAACCTGTAAATATAACTATGGCGTTATTTTATAATGATTCTGGGGCAACCAAACCACGTCGCCCGAAATCCCAAAGTGCAATTTCCAAGCTTGATAAATTTCTGGCTCTAATTCGTAGAAAAACCCTAGGTAAGTTTTATCTGAAATCTTATCTAATATCAACCGCCCTTCTGAAATGGCAGCGTCAATCAGTTGAACGTCTTCGAGATTACGAAAGCAAATTAGATAGCCGTTTTTTACGATCATATAGGATAAATACGGAGATTTCGGACGAGATTCCCGGTGCGCTGCCCCGGAAAATTGATTATTGGGCTAACGCCAAGCTCAGCTACTCCGAACGGTCGCACAAGCTTTGGGATGATGTGGATGGAAAGGAAAAGCGGTCGTGAGAAAGTAACGCGCCGCGGCTAGGGGTTAGCTGCAGCGTCTTGTTCGGCTTTCTTTTGCAATTCTGCCAAACGCGAACCTAGAATTTGTTGCTGTTTCTTTAATGTGTCTTGATTAGATGCACGGGCTGTAGCAAGAAGAGCTAATGCGTAGCTTATGCGAATCTTTTCAGAAACTTGATTGCTTAAAATATAATCACGGAAGATCCGAGGTGAATCTACGATCGCTCTACAAATATCCTGCTTGTCTTTTGAAACACCGATAGCCGAAACATAAAATCCTTCGACAGATTTTGGAGTAATTATCTGCCGTGCTAGCATGTCAGCGGTCTGAGAAAGGCCCGCTGATATCGTGAGGATGAAATAAAAAGAGATGTGGATGTGAACTTTCATTTATTTATAGCCGAACGCCAAGCTCAGCTACCCCGAACGGGCGAGCAAGCTCTGGAATGGTGTGAATGGAAAGGAAAGGCGGTCGTGAGAAAGTAACGCGAGGCGGCTAGGGGTTAGCTGCAGCGCCTTGTTGGGCTTTTTCATCTGTAAAATGCGCTTTCTTGTCGAGAGAGGGCATCATGCACTCTTGGGAGATGGTTGGCATGGAATGGCTGAGGCAACGAATCCGGATTAAACCAATCTACAGCGCTAGATTCTTCGCTGGTAGTGGCGAATCCGCCGGTCAGATGACATTTAAATAAAATACTTACGTAATGGGCGGTATTGCCGTCAGGATAAGTTATTGTTGTATACTTCGGATCGGAGTAAATTCCAATAATTCTAATCACGCTAACATCATACCCTGTTTCTTCTTTAACTTCGCGAATGACAGCTTGTTCAGCAGTCTCTCCGATGTCGATAGCGCCTCCTGGCAATGCCCAATCGCCATTATCAGTTCTACGCTGCAATAAAATGCGATTTTGATCGTCAAAAACTATGGCGGCTGCGCCGGTTCGTCGAAAACTGTTCAGATGTGGTGTTGCCATGAATGATTTTAATAGCCCAACGCCAAGCTCAGCTACCCCGATCAGGCGACCGAACTCTGGAGTGATGTGGATGGAAAGGAAAGGCGGTCGTGAGAAAGTAACGCGAGGCGGCTAGGGGTTAGCTGCAGCGCCTTGTTCGGTCTCATTCCATCCGTGAAGTCGCTTGTATTCATCGATCTTCTTCCTATCTAAAAGATTTTGAGGATCCATTAAGCGAAACTTCTTTTGAGATTCGAGGAATATCGTATTGCTAGGTCCCTTATCCGAATAGAAATATGAAATGGGACTAATTCTTCCATCTGTTGATTCGAAGAAATATGTCCATTGTATATATGGTTCTTTAAAAGGACCTTTAGGTGCGCCGACACGTGACTCGGCTGGAATGCTTAGAGTTGAAATGACATTCGCAGGGT
Source organism: Chthoniobacterales bacterium (assembly GCA_015655545.1). GTDB lineage: Bacteria > Verrucomicrobiota > Verrucomicrobiia > Chthoniobacterales > JAATET01 > JAATET01. The sequence goes on from JAATET010000093.1 coordinate 4,867, forward strand.
CGTTGGCGACGGGAAGATTTTGGTCTGAATAGCGCTTTTCGTTTGTTGTGCAAGCAGTGGTGCAAATTGCAAAAAGTGCGACTGCTACTATGTTTTTCATAATGACCGAACGCCAAGCTCAGCTACCCCGATCGGGCGATGAGCTCTTATGGTGGCGTGAATGGAAAGGTGGACGGTCGTGAAAAAGTGACGTGTGGCGGCTAGGGGTTAGCTGCAGCGCCTTGTTCGGCAGATTCGCGTGGGTTACTGGGTAGGGCCTCAAGTGTAAGACAATAGTCGCTGAATCCAATGGATCTCCAGAAATCTATTCCTGACTGGTTGGTGGAAAGGACTTCAACTGTAACTCGCTTGGCCGGCCAAATCTGAGAAAATAGAATCTGCATGCTTTGTCGGCCTATGCCGGCTCGTCTAAGGTGTCGCTGAACGAAGAATTGTCTCAGATAAATATGATCAGAATACTCGCGATAAAGTGCGTAGGCTACAATCTCGGTGGTTTCAAAAATTACGGCTTTATATTCTGCTGATAACCAATTGAGTATTCTTTCTGTCAGTTGGGCTTCGGACATCTGATTCCGATGACCCTCATCTTTAATTAATTGATGGTTGAGGGCGCCTAAAAGCGGAGCATCTGCGAGTGTGGCAATGCGATGCTTCATTATTTGATATGCCGAACAGGATATTGGATTGAAGGGGGTGATGGGGAAATAGGTTGAAATGGGGGTTGGCGATCTGTTTGCTTATGGGATGGCGATGAAACAATTATTGGCTCTGCCTGCACGGCGCGCAAGAGGAAAGATGGAGGGGACGAATAGGGCCAATAGGACAAATAGGACGGATGGGGTAGTGAGGGTGTTGGGGCGGTGAGGGGAGGGGCAAGGTGAAATGCGTGGCTCGGGACGGGGAGAATGGCGGCTCAAGGGCATACGGGGGTCGCGGGAAACAAGGGGGCGGCCGCGAAGGGCGGGGCGGGGCGGCGAAATGGAAGGCTGAGAATTGGTTCGAGGAGAATTGCTGGAAGAGTGTCTTCGAATTGTTTATGGAGATGGGAAGGATTGAGGAAGTGGAGGGCGCGCGGAACGAGTTTTGGGAAAGGACGCGAGGGGCTTTTTTCGAAGCGGGTTGGAATGAGGATGCGGCGGAGCGCATGCTTCGGTGGGTGAAGCGGTTTCGGTATTCGCTGGGGGAGCGGAAGTATGCGGAGGGGACGGTGCGCGACCTGGAAAAGTTTTTGGATGAGGCTCGGAAGAAGGGGCTGAATGAGCGGGCGGTGGCGTTCGGTGCGGAGGCGCTGCGGATTTTTTACGCGACGGTGCTGAAGGTGGATTGGGCGCAGGGGCTGGAGGTGAAGGTGGAGCCGGGGAAGGGGGAGGCGACGGGGAGCAGCAGGGGCGAGGCGCGGCCGGTGCTTTCGCGGGAGGCGGTGGAGCGGCGCTATGGGGGAAGGTTGGATGCGGGCAGTGTGCCGGAGCGGGTGCGGGCGTTTATCGAGGAGGTGCGGATGGCGCTAAGGGCGGGGCAATATGCGGCGCGGACGGAGGAGACTTATGTGGGATGGGTGGAGCGGTTCGTGATTTTTTCGCGTCCGCGGAATCGCGATGCGATCTCGGTGGAGATGGTGCAGGAATATCTGGAGTATCTGGCGGTGGTGCGGAATGTTTCGGCGCGGACGCAGAATCAGGCGCTGAATGCGCTGGTTTATTTGTTTCGGGAGGTGCTGGACCGGGACCTGGGCGAGATCGGCGGAGTGACGCGGGCGGCGGAGCGGCGGCGGCTGCCGGTGGTGCTGACGAGGGATGAGGTGCGGCGGCTGGTGGCTGCGATGCCGGAGGGGCATGGGTTGATGGCGGAGCTGATGTATGGGACGGGGCTGCGGCTGATGGAGTGCGTGCGGCTGCGGGTGAAGGACGTGGATTTCGGCACGCTGCAGGTGGTGGTGCGCAATGGGAAGGGGGACAAGGACCGGGTGACGACGCTGCCGGTGAGCCTGACGGAGCGGCTGCGCGGGCATCTGGCGCGGGTGCGGGATTTGCACGAGGCGGATTTGGCGGAGGGGCACGGCGAGACGTGGCTGCCGGAGGCGCTGGCAAGGAAGTGGCCGCGGGCGATGAGGGATTGGAAGTGGCAGTATGTGTTTCCGTCGGTCCGGCTGGCGGTGGATTCGAAATCGGGGCGGGTGCGGCGGCACCATGTGCATGAGAATGCGCTGCAGCGGGCGGTGAGCGAGGGCGCGAAGCGGGCGGAAATTCCGAAGCGGGTGAGCTGCCATGCGTTGAGGCATAGCTTTGCGACGCATCTACTGGAGGCGGGGTATGATATCCGGACGGTGCAGGAATTGCTGGGACACAGCGATGTGAGCACGACGATGATTTATACGCATGTGCTGAATCGACCGGGGCTGGCGGTGCGCAGTCCTCTGGATGGATGATGCCGTGAAAGCGGTCGGCGGGACATGCGCATAAATCATCGGATGATGTTATAGACTCGCTCGCTCCCGCTCGTCTCGCCCTGCGGGCTGGTCCACGGCCAAGTCTACCGAGCGGCTACCCTCGCCGCCTGGTAATCGACCGGGGTTCGCGGTGCGGTCGCCGCTGGACCGGTGAGGCGTCCCTAAAAGCTCCGGATTTTTTGCGATAGGGAGGGGCTGTTTTATTGGACTTCGCGCGGCTATTCGGCGGCACAAATCCGGAGCGGTAAAGGTCATTCCGGAGAGGGATTCGAAGGGGGATGGCTTCGCGGATTCGTTAAATCGTAAAGTCCGGGCTACGTGTGGCCGAAAAAGGAGTCGATAAGCTGCCGCCTTTGATGGACGAAGAATATTCCACCTGCTCCGAGGGATTATCAGGAGCAAGTAAACGAAAAACCAGAGAGTTGGCGAGGGAATTGTCGGTGGTTACGACGAGGGGAGAGGGGCTACGCTGGGAGGCAGGCCGAGATGGGCTGGAGATGGCGATTTTTCGGCGGTGAGATGGCCCGTTTTGCGAGAATTAATTTTGGGGGAAGGATGCGACGCCGGAGGTGCGGTCGTCGAAGATGGGGTAGGCGGTCGCGAAGCCGGCGAGGTCGAAGACGCGTTTGACTTCGCCCTGGAGCGAGCAGACGGCGAGGTGGCCGCCTTTGCGGGAGAGTGCGCGACCGACCATGAAGAGTTCGCGGAAGCCGGCGCTGGCGGTGTATTCGAGGCTGGCGAGGTCGACGAGGAGGTGGCGAGTGGTCTCGGTCTCGAGGATTTTTTTGAAGACGGCGTTGAGCTCCTGCCAGTTGTCGGGCTCGATGCGACCGGTGATTTCGAGGATGGTGACGGGTCCTTCGTGAGAGATGTGATATTCGGCCATGGCGATGTGACTATAATGTGAAATGTGAAATGGGAAATGCGAAATGGGGGAGGGGGAGATGAATGACGAATGACGGATAACGAACGAATGACCAATGGGGAGGCTTGTGAGGGAGGGGCGCGAGAGGTAGTTGAATGAGGATGATCGGGCGGCCGCGGCTTTATTCGACGGTGTTTTCTCTGGGGGTGCAGAACGCGTTTGTTTATCGGTGGAATTTTTTTATCCGCGCGGCGTTTGGGCTGATTCCGCTGGTGGCGACGGTATGGATCTGGCGGGCGATCTTCGATGCGCGCGGCTCGGATGTGAGCGGATATTCGTTTGGCGAGATGGTGTTCTATTTCGTGGCGGTGACGGTTGTGGAAAGTCTGGTCAGCCCGGCTGACGACGAGTGGCAGATCGCGGCGGATATTCGCGAGGGACGGATCAGTTCGTTTTTGTTGAGGCCGCTGGATTACCGCGCGTATCGGGCGAGTTTGTTCGTGAGCTCGCGGGTGGTGTATGCGGGAGTGGCGCTGGTGCCGCTGGTCGCGATGGCGTGGTGGCTGCCGGGGCAGATGCGATTGCCGGCGGATGGCGTGGCGTGGGCGGCATTTGGCGGGTCGTTGCTGATGGCCGCGGCGATCCAATTCCTGATCGCCTTCGTGCTGGCGACGCTGGCTTTTTGGGTGCTGGAGATCTCGACGCTGGTGTTCATTCTTTACTCGTTCGAGTATTTTTTGAGCGGCCGGATCTTTCCGATCGATGTGATGCCCGCGGGGCTGAAAACGGTGCTGATGGCGCTGCCATTTCCGTATGAGCTGTATTTTCCCGTGGCGATCTGGATGGGGAAGGTCACCGGCGCGGCGCTATGGAGCGGACTGGCGGTGCAGGCGGGCTGGACGCTCGCTCTGCTGGCGCTGAGCGGCTGGCTGTGGAGGCGCGGCGTGCGCCACTACGGGGCTTATGGCGGGTAGTTTTTAATTCGCCGCGGAGGAGTGTGGTAAATCGGGGACGGCGGCGCGGGCGAGGATGGCGGTCGTAGAGCGGCCGGGAACGAGGGGGAGAATGCGGATGTCGGCGCCGACTTCGTGGAGAGCTGCGAGTTCCTCGGAGTTCAAGGAGTCCGGTGTGTAGTCGCCGCCTTTGGCGTAGAGCGCGGGCCGCAGCGAGCGGATGACTTCCGTGGCGCGGAGGGAGTCGAAAACGACGACGTAGTCCACGGTGCGGAGCGCGGAAATGATGCGCGCGCGATCCTGCTCGGGATTCACAGGGCGGGCGGGGCCTTTCAATTCACGGACGGAGCGATCGGAGTTGATGGCTACGGCCAATGCGTCGCCGAGCTGCCGGGCGCGCTCGAGGTAATCGACGTGCCCGGTGTGAAGGATGTCGAAACATCCATTGGTCAGCACGAGACGGCGGCCTTCCGACCTCAGGCGGGCGGCTTCGCGGGCGAGATCGTCGAGTGAGGAAAGGGCGGGCATGAGGAGGCGAGGGTGGAGCGCGGGCGGGCGAACGTGCAATGCAAAAATGGCTGGCCGCAAAGCCCGCCAGGCATCATTTTACGGACTATTCACAAAGCCCCCATGCGTAACATCACGAAGATTGTCCTCCTGCTCATTATAGCATTTGTCGTTTACTTGCTGTGGCCCCGCACGCCGAGTCTCAAGGGCTTCGACCCCGCCGAGCTGGCGCGGCTACAGGTGCTAGACTGGCAGTCCGAGAAGGCGGACAAGGGATTGGGCGCGGTGATGACCCGTTATAAGATCTACACATCGCAGTATCATTTTGCGCCGGTTTCCGCTTTCCGCATCGCGCAGAGCCAGGGGGCGGCGCTGGAGCATCAAAAGCTCTCCCGGGAGCCGGGCGCGGAGGTCGAAGAAAATCGCGCCCTGGCGTCGTTGACCGAGAAATACACGTGGATCAAGCAGCAGACGAAGGGGGATTTCAATCCGGATGCGCTCGCGCGGGAGGAATTCGGATGGCGCAATCTCGAGCTCGACGAAAATGCGCCGCCCGAGGCCGCGACCGATGCGCTCGCCCGGATTCTGGCCGGGCTTTACGGCGGGGCGGCGGGGGATTTCACCGAGGTGGCGACGAATCTCGAAGGCGCACGGGCGCTTATTCTAAAGGATGGCGCGGCGGCCGCGGACGATGCCAACCCTGCCGCCACCGCGCAAACAGCCGCGCGGGAAGCATACACGCTGCTCAAGGAAATCGCGTCGGTTCCTCCGGCGGCACCGGCGCAGTAGCCGCACGGCGGAGGCTCTCGTCAGGACGGCGAGCCGTCGGCGCGCGACACGCGCGAAATACGCGCGACGATGTCGTTGCGTTGGGCGGACGATTCGCAGCCGATGGTGATGACGTCCACGCAGTCGAGATTCAAGACGTAGCGCAGGCATTCGTCGGCGTGCTCCGCGAGCTGGCCGGCGCCGAGGACTTTCATTCCGATGATGCCCTTGCCCTCCGCTTTCATTTCGCGCAGGACGGGGACGACGGTCGCGGGGTCGGCATCCATCACGGCGCCGTGGGGATTGATGCGGGCGAGATCGATTTCGACCCATGGTTCCCGGGCGGCTGCCTTGAGGGCTCCGAGGCTGTGGCAGGATACGCCCTTTGAGCGGATGACGCCCTTTTCTTGAAACTCATCGACGACGTCCATGACCGGTCGCAAGTGCCTTGGCCACTCGGGATCCTCCAGACAATGGAGCAGCACGATATCGAGGACGCCGGTGCCAAGTTCGCGTTGGAAGCGCGTGAGGTCCGCGCGCATTTGCGCAGGATCGCGGGCGAAGCTTTTCGTGAGAATGGTGACTTTTTCGCGGGGCACTCCGCCGGCAAGCGCGCGGGCCAGATGAGGATGCGAGCCGTAGCGGTCGGCGGAGTCCCACGAGGTGAGGCCGGAGTCGAAGCCTTCGCGCAGATATTTGGAAAGTCCGTCGAGCCCGAGCGTGCGCGTCTGGCTGGAGCTGTTGTTGAAGCCGTTGCTGCCGGTGCCTAAAAAGAGGCGCGTGCATTCGATGCGGCGCGGGCCGAGAAAAAGGCGGTCCGCGGCCTGGAAAGAAGGGGAAGCAGATCGGGCATCGCGCAAAAACGCCGCCGCGAAAGTGGCACCGATGGCCGATTTTAGAAAATCACGGCGCTTCATGGGAAGAGACTCTCCGCAGCCTATTTCGCGGTGAGCGGCGGGTCAAGGGAGGATCAATGCGCGGGTGCGGGCGCGGCCAAAGGCCGCAAATCGCCGGTGATGTGGCCGTCGTAAAGCGCCTTGCCGATGATGGCGCCGTAGAGACCGGGCATGGCGGCGAGGCGGCGCACGTCGTCGGGCGAGGAGACGCCGCCGCTCGCGACGAGCGAACAATTCAGCACCTCGAGAAGTTTCTGGAGCTCGGCGAAATTTGGTCCTTCCAGCATGCCATCGGTCGCGATGTCCGTATAAATGATCGCGCCGGCGCCGGCGTCCTGCACGGCCAGCGCGAGATGGGTCGCGTCCTGCGCGGTGGTTTCGGTCCAGCCTTTGACGGCGACCTTACCGTGGCGCGCGTCGATGCCCACGGCGATGCGCTCGCTGCCGAAGGTCGCGCACATTTGGCGGACGAAATCGAGCGACTCGCTCGCGCGCGTGCCGATGACGACGCGGGCGACGCCGGCCTGGAGCGCGGCGCGAATGGCTCCTTCCGAACGCATGCCGCCGCCGAGTTCGCACGGGATCGAGACCGCGGCGCAAACGGCGCGCACGGCGTCGAGATTCCGGGATTCGCCGGAAAAGGCGGCGTCGAGATCCACGAGGTGGAGCCAATCGCCGCCGGCGGATTCCCATTTGCGCGCGAAGGCGGGAGGGTCGCTGGAATAAACGGTTTTTGCGGTGGCTTCGCCGCGCTGGAGGCGCACGACTTCACCGCCCATCAGGTCAATGGCAGGAAACAGGAGCATCGATGGAAGTGACAAAGTTTTTCAGAATCGCGAGGCCGTTGCGCTGGCTCTTTTCCGGGTGAAATTGCACGGCGCTCAGCGCGCCGCGGCTCACGCTCGCGGCGAAGTCGCCACCATAGTCGCACGTCGCCGAGATGATCGACGAATCGGCGGGCACGGGAAAAAACGAGTGCACGAAATAGACGCTCGGCGCGGGAGGCAGCGCGGCATAGAGGCGATCTCCCGCGTGGCGCAGCGCGAGCGTATTCCAGCCCATGTGCGGGACTTTGAGCGCTCCGGCCGAAAATCGGCGAACGACGCCGGGCAGCACGCCGAGGCCTGCGACGCCGGGCGTTTCCTCGCTGGACTCGAAAAGCAATTGATAGCCGAGGCAGATGCCGAGATAGGGACGGTCGGCGGAGATCCATTCGCGCAGCGGCTCCCAGAGACCGGTCGATCGGAGATTGCGCGCGCAATCTCCGAATGCGCCGACGCCGGGCACGACGACCGCGTCGATCTCATCGAGCGCGGCGGGCGTGGAGACGAGACGCGTGCAGGCGCCGACGGCGTCCAGCGCCTTGCTCACGCTGCGCAGGTTCCCGCTGCCATAATCGACGATGCCGATGTTCTTCATCGAGGAAGAGAAAGATGAATCGGAAGACCGGGATTGCAAGGCCGCGCCTAAAGCACGCCCTTCGTGCTCGGCACGCCGGAGACGCGCGGGTCGAGTTGCGTGGCGGTGTCGAGCGCGCGGCCCAGGGCCTTGAACACGCCCTCGGCCATGTGATGCGCGTCGCGCCCGTAGAGAATCTCGACATGCACATTCGCCGCGGCGTGCATCGTGAAGCCGCGCAGGAATTCCTCGACGAGCTGGAATGAGAAGCCATTGATCGGCTCGACGCCGCCGGGCGCGCGATATTCGAGGTAAGGCCGGCCGCTCAAATCCACGACGCAGCGGACGAGAGCCTCGTCCATCGGCACGTAAGCGTGACCGTAGCGGCGGATGCCTTTTTTGTCGCCGAGCGCTTTGGTGAAGGCCTGGCCGAGCACGATGCCGGCGTCTTCGACCGTGTGATGAAGATCGACGTCGAGATCGCCATTGGCCGTGAATTGGAGGTCGAAGAGGCCATGCCGCGCGAAGAGCGTGAGCATGTGGTCGAAGAACGGGATGCCGGACCGGATGGCCGATGTCCCCGCGCCGTCGATCGCCAGGGCGGCCTGAATATCGGTCTCGGATGTCTTGCGATCAATGCTAGCGGCGCGTGCCATCGGGGAATTGAGCACGGCCAACGCGTGGATGGGCAAGTGTTTTCGTGAGCGGGCGGCGATCTTATTGCGGCAGGGCGGGCGTATTTGCGCGGGCCGCGGAGTCTGCATTCGCGGTCTTTTCGGCCTGCAATCGCTGCTCCATGCGGGCGAGTCCCTCGTATTCCTGCCAGGTGGCTTTTAATTGGGCGATCGTGGTTTCGGCCTCGGATATCTGGTGCGTGGCGAGCTCTTCATTGGCCTGCCGCACGAGGCGCGCACCTTCGGCAAGTTTCTTCGCATCCACGTCCTTGAGCTGCGTCTCGATTTGCTGGACGGCGGCTTGCATGGCCTGCAGGCCTTGTTCATCGAAGGGGAAGATCGTGAAAAAGCGCTGGTTGTTTTTTTGCGCGAGCAGGGCGGTCGCCACGGCCCGGGCGTTTTCGGCATCGATGGCGCGCTGGATCGGCGGGCGGTCCTCGACGGGCGTGCGATCCAGATTCGCCTGGCGTTGAGCTTTCGTGTCGGGAAGGTTGCCGATCTCAAAATTCAGCTGCTGCTCGAGGCTGACGATCGCTTTCCGAGCGAGGGGCAGGGCTTCCACATAGGCCGCGGAGTTTTGATACGAGCGCAGGAGGAGATCGAAGCTGTTCATGGCCGAGGGAAAATTCTTCGCCGCGATCTCCTGTTTCATTTCCTCGAGGACGGTCGCGGCTTCGATCTGGTATTTTTCGGCATCGAAGGCGGCGTGGTCATACCAGGTGCCGAAGACCTTCACGTCGCCTCTTTTGAGACGCAGGAGGTCGTCCTGGATGGATTTGACCTGCTGTTGCACGTCGACAACACGCGCCGAGGCGGGAAATTGTTTGAGAAAAGGCGCGAGATCGTTGTCGAGCAATGCCTGGCAGACTTTCGGGTTGAGCGCGGTCTCCGGGGTGCGGATGTCGCGGATTTTCGCATAGGCGATTTCGTCATCGGCCTCGACGGCAAGGTTCGCAATATCGGCCCGCGCATAAATTTGCTGCTCGACGATCGTCGGCGAAAATTGAACCTCGAACGTCACCGAATCGGCGGAGGAAGCGGTGACGCGGCCCTGGAGAACTTCGCCGGTCTTGAGTTTGATCGTATCCGCGTAAACGGCGGCGAGGGGAAAAATCAGGCAGATGAGGAGAATCCGGGACACGGGTGGAGAAATTACGAGGCTCCTGGAATATGTAAACGCGCTTATGGACACGAGATCTCGAGGCGGAGCTGCACGGCGCGTTCGATCATGGCCACGTGACCGGCGACGCGGGCGTCGATGTGTGCTTCGGAGGGCGTCTCGAGGGTCAGGGCGCGCTCGGTGTGATGGAAAAAAAGCACGAAGGCTTCGGGGTGCTCGGGCATCATGTCCCGCGTGATGGTTCGCCGGATGACTCCTGCGCGCGAGCTGCGGCCTTCGATGCTGCGGCGCGGGTCGATCGGCAGGTGGCGGGAGGCGGCGGAGAGCAATTCCTCCGCGAGGTAAGGGGCGGGGCCGCGCGTCTCGTAAATGTAAACGCCGCGGGCGTCGTAGTCCTCGTGGAGCGCGAGGGCGAGGTCGAAGCGCAGCTTCCCCAGCGCGGCCTTGTGCGCGGCGGTTTGAGGGACTGCATCGTCGTGGTAGGTGCGATTGAGGTCGCGGCCTTCCGCGTCGTCGCGCCGATTGTTGACGAGACCCCATGGGTTCAGACATGGAAATACCATCAGGTTGATATCGTCCCGCGGGAGTCCGGTGGACGTCACCCATTCCAGGCAGGCCTCGGTCGTGGCGGGTTCGTCGCCGTGGATGCCCGCGGAGAGATAGATCCACGGCCGGCCGGCCGCCGGGCGGCGAGTGATGGCGTAAAACAGCTCGTATCCGCTCGCCGAGGCGTAGGGGACGAAGCGCAGTCCCCGCTTCCGCGCCGCCGTGCGCCAGCGGCGGATGAGGAAGCCGTAATCGTGAGCGCGGGGATGAAGGATGGGCCGAATGCGTCCCATCGCCTAGTCGATGAGCCGTTTCGTGATGTCGCCGTAGGCATCGATGCGCCGGTCGCGCAGGAACGGCCAATGCGTGCGCTGCGTTTCCACCGCATCGAGATCGATCTCGGTCACGAGCACGGCATCGGCATCCGCGGGCGCCTTGTCGAGAATCTGTCCGGACGGATCGCAAATGAAGCTCTGGCCCCAGAACTCGATGCCATCGCCGCCTTCGGGAGTTTCCAGGCCCACGCGATTCGGCGCGGCGACGTAGCAGCCATTCGCGATGGCGTGGCCGCGCTGAATGGTCTCCCACGAGCTGTGGTGGCGCTCGCCGTATTTTTCTTTCTCCGAGGGATGCCAGCCGATCGCGGTCGGGTAAAAAAGTATCTGCGCGCCGCGGAGCGCGGTGAGCCGGGCGGCCTCGGGATACCATTGATCCCAGCAGACGCAGACGCCGATGCGGCCGAACTTCGTGTCCCACGCCTGGAAGCCGAGGTCGCCGGGCGTGAAGTAAAATTTCTCGTAGAACAGGGGATCGTCGGGGATGTGCATCTTGCGATATTTCCCGAGCAGCGTGCCGTCGGCGTCGATGATCGCGGCGGTGTTGTGGTAAACGCCGGGCGCGCGTTTTTCGAACAGCGACGCGATGATCACGACGCCGAGCTCCTTCGCGAGCGCCGAGAGCGTTTCCGTCGAGCGGCCGGGGATGGCTTCGCCGAGTTCGAAATATTTATGATCCTCGGCCTGGCAGAAATACAGCGAGCGAAAAAGCTCCTGCAGGCAGATGATCCGCGCGCCGCGGCCCGCCGCTTCGCGGATGCCCGCGACGGCGGCGGCGAAATTTTCCTCCACGCTGGCCGTGCAGCGATTTTGAACGAGGCCGATTTTGACGAGCATGGGCGGGGATGAGCGATCCGCTCACTTGATGCTGCCTCGCGGCACGATCTTGATGCTCTTGATCTCGACGCATTTCGTGGGCTTGCTCGGCTCGCCGCTGCTCGAGGCGGTCACGGGAGTCGCGCCGATTTTTTCGAGCACATCGTCGCCCTTGATGAGCTGGCCGAAGGCCGTGTATTGCCCGTCGAGCTGCGGGGTGGGCCCGAGCATGAGGAAGAACTGGCTGCCGGCGCTGTCGGGGTCCGACGAGCGGGCCATCGAGAGGACGCCGCGCACGTGTTTGTGGGCGTTGAATTCCGCTTTGATCGAGTAGCCGGGGCCGCCCGTGCCCCACAGGTCTTCCTTCGAGGGATCCTTCGTGAGCGGGTCGCCGCCCTGGATCATGAAGCCGGCGATGATGCGGTGGAAAGCGGTGCCGTCGTAGAAACCGGCTTTCGCGAGCTTGATGAAATTCGCGACGGTGGCCGGCGCGGCGTCGCGCCAGAATTCCGCGACCATCGTGCCGTCGGTGGTCTTGATGACTGCGACCTCGTCGGAGGCGGGCGCGGCTTTGGCGGGATCGGCGGCTCGCAGTGAAGCCAGCGAGGAAAGGGCGAGGGCGAGAAGGAGGAGGCGTTTCATCGCCGTCACCATTCCATCACGACGGCGGCGCTGTCACGCGCGATTCGCGAGTGGGAACTAAACGGGATTAACGGGATTGACCGGATTTACAGGATTGTTCCAAAGCCTCATCCTGTTAATCCCGCAAATCTTGTAAATCCTGTTTAGTTTTCACTTCCTTGAAGTAATATCCGCGTTCCCATGGAAAACATCCGCATCCTCCTGAAGACCTCGAAGGGCGACATTCATCTCACCCTTTTCGCCCCGAAGACGCCCGTCACCGTGGCCAATTTCCTGAATCTCGCGCAGCGCGGATTCTACGACGGCATCAAGTTCCATCGCGTGATTCCCGACTTCATGATCCAGGGTGGCGATCCGGCCGGCACCGGCGCGGGCGGTCCGAACTACACATTCGAGGACGAGTTCGACAAGTCGCTCAAGCACGACAAGCCGGGCATTCTCTCGATGGCCAATCGCGGCCCGAAGACGAATGGCAGCCAGTTTTTCATCACGCACGTCCCCACGCCGTGGCTCGATGGCAAGCACACCGTCTTCGGCGAAGTGACCGAGGGCCAGGATGTCGTGAACAAGATCGCCGGCGGCGACACGATCACGAAGATCGAGGTGCTCGACTCGCCCGCGGAGCTCTTCACCGCGCAGGCGGACCGCATCGCCGCCTGGGAAAAGAAGCTGTGGTAGGGGATGGGTTTTAAGTCTTAAGTTTGTAAGTTTTAAGCTCCTGAAAAGAGCTGGCGGATATTTCGCTTAAAACTTTAGACTTACAAACTTAAGATTCCATTTTCGCCCCGTAAGCGAGCACCCGGACCGGTTCGGTCGTGGCGAGTCCGCCATTCATCATCGGCGAAATTTCCGTCCAGAACGCGTCGATCTTTTCCGCGTCGTCCACGATTTCGATGACGATGGGGAGATCGGCGGAGAGCTGCAAAATCTTGGCCGTGTGCACGTGGCTGCTGGCGCCGAAGCCCATGGGGCCGCGCAGGACGGTGGCGCCGGCGAGCTTCATTTCACGGGCCTTCAGAACGATGGCCTCGTAAAGCGGCTGGTGGTGCCAGCGGTCCACCTCGCCGAGGTGGATGCGCAGGAGGGTTGCTTCGGCGGGAGGAGTTTGCATGGTATTTATCGGATGGCGAGGGTGTTTGCGGAAATGGCGCCGAGCCAGACGGCGATCATGCAAAGCAGAACTGAAAGCAGGACGTTCATGCCGGCGTAGAGCCATTCGCCCTCGTTGAGGAGAGTGAGGGTCTGCAGGCTGAAGGAGGAGAATGTCGTGTAGCCGCCGAGCACGCCGATCATCACGGCCTGGCGCAGAAGGGGCGACACCAGCAGAAGGCCATCGGGGCCGGTGAGCCCGCCGAAGAGACCGATCACGAAGCAGCCGGTGACATTGACGACGAGCGTGCCGAGCGGAAAGGCGTGAGCGATCCGATCGGATATCCACTGTGAAAGCGCCATTCGAAGTCCGGTGCCGATCGCACCGCCCGTCATGATCGCCAGATACGTTTGAATGAGCATGATTCGTCCGCGTTGGGAGTAGGAATCATCAGCCTTTCGGGCGGTTCGACCGGAAAACTCCGGGCCGGCAGGAATCCATTGCCTTCGCAATTCTGCCATTTGCTGGAAATGAAGTCAACGCATGCCGGCACTCCGAACGTCGCACTTCAAAGGTAAAAATGCTTCGTGGTGGGTTTGACAAAGCGCGCGCAAGCTGCGCTATTTTCGCCATGGCGCACTCGACTTCCTCCCGGCTTCGCGGTCTTTCCCTCGCGTTTCTTCTGGCGGCTTTCGCCGGCACGCAAGCCGGCCATGCCTCTTCGCTGATGGTATTCAAAGGCAAATACGGTGGAAAATATACCGGCGTGATGACGATCGCGCAAGGGGCGGGAACGCGCCTGATCGGCAGCGCCAATACCAGCGTCTCCGCGAGCAAAAAGGCCGCGAAGTTCACCATCAAGGGCACGCTCAACAACACGGGCTTCGCGCAGACCCTCTCGCTCCGCGGCGGAAATGCGACGCTCAGCTCGGTATTGCCGGGTGGCAGCGGAAATTTTCAAACGTCGGCGAGCGGCCACTATTCGGCGCACGGCAAGGCGGTGAAGATTACGATTTCGAACCCGGGTGGAATTCAGGGATCGATGGTCGTGACGATCAATTTCATCAACTCCGGCTCGACGTTGTGCATTTCCAGCGTCGTCGTGCCAAGCGGCGCCGATCCTATTTACACCACCATCATCGGCTCGTAGGCGCTCAGCTCCGGAGCGCGTCGGCGAGCACGGCGGCGATGCGGTCCATCTCCTCGCGCGTGTTGTAAAAATGCGGGCTGAAGCGCAGCCACGAGCCGCCATCGCGCGCGCTGCGCAGCGAGGCGGTGATCTTCGCCACCTCGAGGGTGCGGAAAAGTTTCGCCGCTTCGGTTTTCGGATGCCGGACGGTGAGAATGCCCGAACGCAGCGGCTCTTCACGGCCGGGTGAAATCGTTTCGAACCCGAGCTCTTCGAGTTGCGTGTGGAGATGATCGCGCGCAGCGAGGATGCGAGCGGACACTTCATCCATGCCGGTTTTGAGCAGCAGATCCACGGCGGCAAGCATGCCATACATGCCTGTGATATTCAGCACGCCGGGCTCGTAGCGCTGCGCTGTATCCGGAAAGGAGATTTCCTTCTGAGCGATGAAATTGGGCGATTGGACATTCCACGCGCCGAGCAGCGTGGGCTGGCAGAGCGCGAAATTTCGTTTCGCGACGTAGACGATGCCGATCGCGAGCGGGCCGAGCAGCCATTTGTGAGCGTCGGCGCTGAGGAAATCGACCTCGCGCACCGAAGTGTGAAAGGCGCCGAGCGTCTGGATGGCGTCGAGAGAGAAAAGAACGCCGCGCGAATGGAGCAGCGCGCCGATGGCATCGACGTCGATGCGCCAGCCGGTGAGGAAATGGCAGGAGGCGAGCGCGACCATGCGGGTGCGCGGAGTGAGCGCGGCCTCGACGAGCTCCGGCGTGAGGTGGCCGGGGCGGTCGGGCTTGAGAAATTTCACCACGACGCCGAGGCGCTGCAGATTCAGCCACGGGTAGACGTTGGCCGGATAGTCGTCGAGGTAGCAGACCAGCTCGTCGCCGGACTTCCACTCGAGGCCGTTGGCGAAAAGGCTCAGGCCGATGGAGGTGGGGCCGAGCAGCGCGATCTCCTCGGGCTGGGCCTCGATCAATTGCGCGCAGCGCGTGCGGGCGCGCGCGATATCCTGCAGCACGGTGCCGAATTCCTGATGCTGCTCGCACGAGCGCGTGACGTGGCCGCGCATGGCATCGGCGACGCAGCGGGGCAGGGCGGTGACGCCGCCGTGGCCGACGAAGATCTGCGCGGCGGCGACGGGGAATTGTTCCAGCCGCTCGCCCTCGTTGGCGAACGGGATCATTTATGCGCGCGGGCTTCGTTGATCAGTTCCCAGAATCCGCCGTGCTGGCCGAGCGCCTCGTCTTCCTCGGCCATGGGCAGGTTCGAGCGAAAGAGAAAGTCGCGGATCGTATTCTTGTGGAGCACGCGGACGACCTCGATGCCGTCGGGATGCGGCCCGAAGTAGATGCGGTAATCCTTCGCGCGAAACCGGTGGAGGTGCTTGCCGTCGCGCTTCACGCGGCCGAAATGCTCGGCGTCGAGCTTGTCGAGGTCCTGCGGCAGGAATTGAAACTCCGCCAGCAGCTCGAGCTGGAGGTCCTTTGGCAGCGCCGCCATCTCCGCCGCGCTGATTTTATTGAAAACGAATTGAAGCACGATGCCGCAGTTTAGACCGCGAAGTCGGAATCGTGCAACCGGAAGCGCGGAGAGCCTGTGATGACGCGGCGCGAGGGAACCGGGACAAGACGCGAGTGCGCCGAGGACGACCGGCGCGCAGCGGCGCTATTTCCGGATCACTTTCACGACAATGATGCCGCCCTGATTGCCGTCGGCATCGACGGGTGAAAGGTGGAATGTGTTCTTTCCACGCTTGAGCTTGAGCTTCACGGCCCACGTTTTTCCGGTGAAGGCGTAGGTGCGCACGGTTCCCGCGGGCAGCGTCGCGACCAGCAGGGACTGCGGCCCTGTGCCGCCGGCGAACGTGCCGGCGACCTTGATCGATGCCGTGAGGACGACGTGCTGCGGCTTTTTTCGGAGCTTGAGCTTGGTTTGGGCCGGTGACGGCGTGGCGCTTGTGGCGGGCGTGGGCGTCGACGTGGGAGCGGGTGTCGGAGTCGGCGTCGGCGTCGGCGTCGGCGTCGGCGTCGGCGTCGGCGTCGGGGCGGCGCGCGTGATCGTGAGCATGTAGGTCTTCGTCACGCCGCCGTTCGGCGAAGTGACCGCGGTCTCGAACGTATTGTCGCCCACGTCCAAAGGCATCGGCGCGGTGGCCGAGCCGGAGTCGACGGGCGAACCGTCGATCGTGAGCGTGGCGGCGGACTCGAGCGCGGTGGGCGTGAGGGTGAGCGTGTCGGTGTCGTAGAGGACGCTTGCGGCATAGCTCGTGACGGCGGCGCTGAACGCGGGCGTGAGCGCGCCGATGCTGGCCGAGAGGCTGGCGAGGTCGGCGTTCGCAGGGTCGGAAATGTCGAGGGAGAGCGTCATGGTGCCGTTGCCGAGAGCGTTGGTCGCGGAGAGCAGGACGCTGGAGTGGCCGCGCTTCGTGGGAGTTCCGGAAATGATGCCGGTCGCCGGGTCGATGGTGAGCTCGCCCGGGAGGCCGGTGGCGTTGAAGCCGGTCGGCGAGCCCGAGGCGACGATGGTATAGGAAAACGGCGTGCCGACTACGCCGGTGACGGCGCTGTCGCTGTAGATGCCGGGCGCGGCCGGAGCCGGCGGAGAGGCGAGCAGGGCGAGACTGCTGGTGCCGGCGGCGCTGATGGCCACGAATCGCTGCCCCGGCTGGAGCGACGCGGTGCTGATGGCGACGGGCACGTTGCTACCCGTCGCGGTGCCATTGCCGAGCTGGCCGGAGGTATTGTCGCCCCATGCGGCGATGGTGCCGTCGGCGCACAGGACAAGGTTGTGCTGGTAGCCCGCCGCGATCGATTTGATAGGACTGCTCGCGAGCGGGCCGGTCATGCTGACCGCCACGGGCACGGAGCTGTTTGCGGTGGCGCCGTTGCCCAGCTCGCCGTCGTTGTTGTAGCCCCAGGAGGCGAGCGTGCCGTCCGAGCACAGAGCCAGGCTGTGGGCTGCGAGAAGGATGTATCCCGAGCTGGATACGGCGATCACCTTCCTGCTCGCGAGGACGCCGCTCGTGCTTACCGCAACGGGGGTGCCGCTGTTTGTCGTGTTGCCGTTGCCCAGGGCGCCGGCGGTGTTCAGGCCCCACGTCACGATGGTGCCGTCGGAGCACAGGACGAGGCTTTGGTAGTAGCCGGCCTTGACGGCGACCGGTGTTTTTCCGGCAAGCGCTCCCGAGGTAACGAGGGCGACGGGGGTCTTGCGATTGGTCGTCGTCCCGTCGCCGAGCTCCCCTTGGGAATTGCTGCCCCAGGCGGCGATGGTGCCATCGGAGCACAGGACGAGGCTGTGAGTGAATCCGGCCGAGATGGCGACGACGGTTTTGCCCGCCAGCACGCCCGAGGTGTCCACGGCCACGGGGACGCTGCTATTGCCTCCTCCGCTTCCAATCAATGCGGCGGAGCCCCAGGCGGCGACCGTCCCGTCCGAACAGAGGGCGAGGCTGAATCCGAAGCCGGCGGAGACGGCGGTCACGGTCCTGCCCGAGAGGATGCCGGAGCGCGTGGCGGCGGTGGGGATGCTGGCGTCGGTCGTCGTGCCGTTGCCGAGCTGTCCGGTGCTGTTGGAACCCCACGAAGCGATGGTGCCGTCGGAGCACAGGACGACGTCGTGATCCCATCCGGCGGACATCGCGATGATCGTTTTCTTGTTGAGCAGTCCCACGACGTAGAAGGAGCCCTCGAGGGCGTATTCGTCGGCGCGGACTTTCACGGGCACGTTGCTGGTGGCCGAGGCGTAGGCGCCGGTGTTGTTTCCCCAGCTCCAGGCGGCGACGTCGGCCCATTGGAGCACGAGGTCGTTGCCGTCGCCGCCGTAGTAGTTCGCGACGAAGCTGTATTTGATGCCCAGGTAGCTGAGCGAGACGGCCTGTCCCTGGGCGAGGTTGGTGAATTTGCCGCGGATGAATTCCGTGCCGGTATTGTTCACCACCATGAGGGTCGCGCCGGTGGTGGGGATGTAGTGGAGGCTGAGGTTCACGGTGTTGCCGGTGGCGTCGTAGCCGTCCGTCGTGAGCGGGACGTCGTCGTCCGAGGAATAGCTGGCGTTCACGGGCGGCTGGGCGCGGGTGACGGTGACCGTGTAGGTCTGCGCGGTGGAGCCGTCCTGCGCGGTGACGGCGACGGTGATCGTGTTGCCGGTGCCGACGGCGAGCGGGATGGCGGCGCTGGCGGATCCGCTGGCGACGGGGGAGCCGTTGATCTTCACGGTCGCGTTGGGCTCGGTGGTGGTGGGCGCGAGCGAGAGCGCGGCGGTGGAATTCGGGACGATCATCGCGTAGGCGGAGGTGGCGGGGGCGAAGGCGGGCGAGAGGGAGCCGGAGGCGGGGACGAGGCCCGAGAGCGTGGCGACATTGCTGGGCGGGCGGGTGACCGCGAGCATGTAGGTTTTCGTCGTGACGCCGTCCTGCGCGGTGACGGCGATGGTGATCGTGTTCGTGCCGACGGCAAGCGGGATGGGATCGCTGGCGAGGCCGCTGGCGACGGCAGCCCCGTTGATTTTCACGGTCGCGTTGGGCTCGCTCGTGGTGGGCGCGAGGGTGAGCGAGGCGACGGTGTTCGGCACGCTGGCCGTGTAGCTCGCGGTGGCGGGGGCGAAGGCGGGAGCGAGCGCGCCGGAGCTCGGGACGAGGCTCGCGAGCGCGGCGTCGGAGCTGGGGGCGCGGGTGATGGTGAGCGTGTAGGTCTTGAGGGTGCCGTCCTGCGCGGTGACGAGAATGGTGATCGTGTTCGCGCCGACGACGAGCGGGATGGAGCCGCTGGCCGAGCCGGCGGGGACGATGGCACCGTTGACTCGGACGGTTGCGTCAGCCTGCGCGACGGAGGGATTGAGCGCGATGGACGTGGTGGCGTTTGGCATGCTGGCGGTGTAGCTCGTCGTGGCGGCGGAGAACACGGGGCTGAGAGGGCCAGTGTCCGCGCCGAGGCCGCCGAGGTTCGCGTTGTTCGAGATGGCCTTGTAGGTGTAGCTGTTGAATGGCTGCGACGTGCTGCTGAACGTCGTCCAGAGCCGGACGTAGAGGATGCGGCCATCCTTTGGCAGGTTGGTGAGCGTCTTGGCGAGGTTCGTGCCCTGGTCGCCGTTGTAAATGTCGTGGGCGCCGGAGGAACTCCCGACCCAGAGCGCGTATTTCTGGGCGCGGAATCCGGTGTCCCACGTGAAGGTGGCGGTGGCGGCGAGCGTGCTGCCGTCGGTGGGGGAGATCATCTGCGCCAGCCGGGGCGGAGGCAGAGTGTAGGCGGTGAAGACGTAGTCGGTGTAGAGCGACCACAGGCCTTGGGACTTCGAGAAGAGGCGGACGTAGAGGGTGCGGCCGTCAACGGGGAGATTCGTGAAGGACTTCGAGAGGTTCGTGCCCAGGTCGCCGTTGTAGATGTCGCTGGCGCCGGGAGAGTTGCCGACACAGAGCTTGTAGCCGGCGATGTAGGTGCCGGCGTCCCATGTGAAGGTCGTCGAGGAATCCAGCGTATCGCCATTGGCGGGGCTGGTTATCTTCGCGGGGACGGCGGTGCAGGCGGTGTAGGTGGTGTCGTTGTAAACGCGGAAGGCGCCGTTGA
>JAATET010000078.1 GCA_015655545.1 Chthoniobacterales bacterium
CCCTCACCCTCGCCATCGACAGCAAGGCGAAGGCCATGAAGGCCGAAGGCATCGACGTCTGCGGCTTCGGCGCCGGCGAGCCCGACTTCGACACGCCCGAGCACATCAAGGCCGCCGCTCAGGCCGCCCTCGAGACCGGGTTC
This sequence comes from Chthoniobacterales bacterium, assembly GCA_015655545.1. Lineage (GTDB taxonomy): Bacteria > Verrucomicrobiota > Verrucomicrobiia > Chthoniobacterales > JAATET01 > JAATET01. The sequence continues at coordinate 144 of JAATET010000078.1, forward strand.
ACGAAATACACACCCAGCTCCGGTATGCCCGAGCTGCGCGAGGCGATCTCCGAGAAATTCGCCAGGGACAACAAGCTTACCTACAAGCCCTCGCAGGTCATCGTGAGCAATGGCGCCAAGCAGTCCTGCTACAACGCCATCATGGCCGTCTGCGAGCCCGGCGACGAGGTCATCATCCCCGCGCCCTATTGGCTGAGCTATCCCGAAATGGTCACGCTCGCCGGAGCGGTGCCCGTGTTCGTCGCCACGACGCAGGAAAACGATTGGAAGATCACCGCCGAGCAGTTCGAGGACGCGATGACGCCGAAGACGAAGATGATTATCTTGAATACTCCCGGCAACCCGACCGGCTCCGTCTACACCCGCGAGGAACTCCGCGCGATCAGCGAAGTCGCCGCCGAAGAAGAGATCTACATCCTCTCCGACGAAATCTACGAGAAGCTCGTCTATGATGGCACCGAGCACGTGAGCATCGCCTCGCTTACGCCCGAAGCCTATGACCTCACCATCACCGTGAACGGTTTAAGCAAAGCCTATTCGATGACGGGCTGGCGTCTCGGCTACCTCGGCGCGCCCGAGGCCATTGCCAAAGCGATCGACTCCATGCAGAGCCACAGCACGTCGAACCCCTGCTCCTTCGCGCAGAAGGGCGGCCTCGCCGCACTGAAAGGCGATCAACAGCCCGTCGTGGACATGCGCGAGGAATTTAACATCCGCCGCGAATACATGCACGGCCGCCTCAGCTCGATCACCGGCATCAGCGCCGTGAAACCGCTCGGCGCCTTCTACGTGCTGGCGAACATCAGCGCCCTCGGCCTGAACTCCACGAACTTCGCCGACCGCCTGCTCAGCAAGGCCAACGTCGCCGTCGTCCCCGGCATCGCCTTCGGCGACGATCGCACGATCCGCCTGAGCTACGCCACGAGCATGGACATGATCAAGAAAGGCCTCGACCGCATCGAGGAGTTCTCGAAGACGCTGTAAAGCGCCTCGGAAACTTTCCCGCCAAAAGAAAAGGCCGCCTCGAGAGAGGCGGCTTTTTTGGCGTCAATACTGGTAATCGGGCGGAGCCGATGGCAACGGCACCCTTGCCGGCTCCGCTTTCGGTGCGGCCGCCTGGCGCACGGCGATCATGAGATTCGACTCGCCGAGCTTCCACTTGTAGCCCGTGCCGAAGGGCAGCGGCGCGGCTCCGGAGGCCTGGTAAGCCTGGCCGAGGTCGATTTGCAGATACTTTTTGAAAAGGTCGAGCACGCCGGTGTAAGTGCCGAAAAACGCAAGCTGCCACGGCCCGCTGCCCAGGAACGCGCGCAGCGGAATGCCCGAGTCGTCCTGCACGATGACCGAGCTTTTCGTGAGCAGGAAATCGCGCACGCGGGAGAAATACGCCTCGTGCATGAGATACGAAGCAGCCTTGAGGTATGCGACGGCGGGCTGGAAGCGCCCCATCCATTCGAGCAACGCGGGATGCGCCTTCAGGCCGTCGTTCGAGAGATCCGCCTGGAAATAATAGACTGTCTGCTCGGCGGCGCCGGGCGCTTTTTGAAAACGGATCCGCACGCCGGGAAAAGCCCGATCCGGACTAAAGGAATCGACGCCGAGAATCTGCCCGCCGCCCAGCGCGATGAAGGATTCCAGAATCGGCAGCACGCCCTTGAAATCGGTCTGCTCGAAATCGATCTTCATATCCTTCGTGATGAAGAAGCTGAACTGCAGCGTGACCGCCGTCGATTTGCGCAGATTCTCGAGGCCGGCCTTGATGCGCGCGGCATCGAGCTGCTCCGGAGGCACGATCGAGCCGATCGGCTCGAGACCCACGAGAATGTAGACCGGCACATCCGGAAACAACGCGTAGGCATTGATGAAGTCCGGACCGGAGAACGTGTAGTAGAGCGCTTGCGGCGACCCCGTGCGCGGGGCGATCTGCGCGGCGGCGAAGGCGCGCATTTTGCCGAAATAGCGGTCGTCGAATTTCCGCCACATCGTCGCGTAAGCGCGGGTGTGGTCGAGATATTCCGGAACGTGCTGGAGCGGCTCGAGCACCGAGCCGGCGGGCACGCGCAGACCGGAAAGAAAGCGCGCCTGTTCATTGGCGGAGGATGCCGCGGGGGGAGGCGGAGCAGGTTGCGCGAAAGTCGCGCCGCAAAGGACAGCCGCGGCAAGCAGGCACGGGACACGGGTCATCATGCCGGGAGAATAACGCAGCTAGCGCATTTTCGCACGCATCCAGCGACCGGCGTGATAGATCGCGAATCCCGCGAGCACGGTGCCCATTCCCACCAGGGCCGAGACCGTGTCGTTGATCGCGGTGTAGATGAGTGTAAAACCGGCGGTGGCGGCGAAAAGCAACGGCGTGAGCGGATAGCCCCAGCAGCGGAAAGGCCGCGGCAGCGCGGGCTCGCGCCAACGCAAGACCGCAACTCCGGCGACGACGAGCAGGCCGCAGATGACGAGCGCGAATTGCGTGGCCACGAGCACGCGCTCGAAGGTGGCGTTCCACAGCAGCACGAGCACGATGGCCATTTGCAGCAGCACGGCCCGCGCGGGAATGCCGGCGCGCGTCTTCTTCGCAAAAAATCGCAGAGCGAAGAAATCCTCGCCGATCGTCTGCATCACGCGCGGGCCGGCCCAGGTCATCGCACTGAGCGAGGAGATGAGGCCGGCGCAGATGAAGCCGGACATGATGCGGCCGCCTTCGGCGCCAAAAATCGCCACGGCGGCGAGATTGCCAACGTCGATTTTGTTCGCGAGTTTTTCCAGCGGCACGGTCTTGAGAAAAACGCCATTCAGCGCGACGTAGAGAATGCCGACGAAGACCGTGCCCGCGACCAACGCCCACGGAACGTTGCGCTCCGGTCGGCGGACCTCGCCGACGATGTAGGTGGCGGCGTTCCAACCGGAATATGCATACATCACATACATCAGCGAAATGGCGAACGGCGCGGAGAACAGCAGCGCACCGTCGCCCGTCGCCGGCAAAAACGAGAGCGGCTCGCTCGGGCCGACGGCCACGCCCGCCACGATGATCGTCCCGATAAGGAGCAACTTCAGCGAGGTGAAGACGACCTGGAAGTTTCGGCTGAGATTGAGCGTAAAAAGGTGCGCCGCGGTCACCCCGAGCACGAGGATGGTCGAGACCACGTGAGCGGGCGCTCCCGGAAAAGCTCCCTGCAAATATTTACCAAAGGCCATGGCCGTGAGAGTGACCGGCGCCGCAAAGCCGGCGGTGACGGAAACGAACCCGCCCATGAACCCAATCGGACGGCCATAGATGCGACTCAGAAAATTGTATTCGCCGCCGGAACGCGGAAGCGCCGCCGCGAGTTCCGCGTAGCACAGCGCGCCGCACAATGCGAAGACGGCGCCCGCGGCCCATAGCGTGAGCAGGACGAATCCCGACGGCAGACCGGGCACCTGGTAACCGAGGCTCGTGAACACCCCGGTGCCGATCATGTTCGCCACCACGATCGCGGTGCAGGTAAACCAACCGATTCCCCGGACGCGGCCGCTCATTCGCCGAAGACCTGCTTTCCATCCACCAAGGTTTTCCGCACGCGAAAATCCTCGTCGAAAAGAACAATATCCGCGCAAGCGCCCGCCTCCAGCCGCCCGCGATCGCCCAACCTCAGCGCAGTCGCCGGCGTGAGACTCGCCGCACAAATCGCTTCGCCCAAAGGCGCGCCGGCTTCGCGGACGAGCGTGCGAATGCCATCGATCATTCGGCAGGTGCTGCCCGCGAGCAACTGACCATCCGCCGTCAGCGCGATGCCGTCGTCCACGCGGCATGCGATATCGCCGAGCGAAAATAAAGCGCCGCGCTCCAGGCCCGCGCCAGCCGTCGCATCCGTGATCAGCGCCACGCGCGCGGCTCCCTTGGCCGCCCAAAGCATGCGCAGCAATGTCGGCGAGACGTGCTTGCCGTCCGCGATGACTTCGCAGATCACAGCCGGATGCGCCAGCGCCGCTTCGAGCAGACCAGCCACGCGAAAAGGTCCGCGCCGGCGCGCGGAGGACATGCAGTTAAAAGTATGCGTGACCTGCCGCATGCCCGCGGCAAAGGCCGCCTGCGCATCCTCATCCCACGCATCGCTGTGCCCGCCGCTCACGGGGATCCCCGCCGCGACCAGAGCCGGAATCAGCTCGCGCATGCCGGGCAATTCCGGCGCGAGCGTGATTTGGGTGATCACGTCGGTGTAGCGCATCCAGTGATCGAGATCGTCCGGGGCCGGATCACGAATGAGGCTGGCGTGGTGCGCGCCGGGTTTTTCCCGCGAGAAATACGGGCCTTCCACATGAATGCCGGCCAGACGCGCGCCCGTCGCCCCGGATTGGTCCCGCCACGCGCGCGCGACATCCAGCACTTTTCCGATGTCGAGCCACGGCGCGCAGACCGTCGTCAGCGCGAGCGTGGTGGTGCCGCCGGTGGCATGGTAGCGGCAGATCGTTTCGAACGCCTCCGGATTCGCTTCCATCGTATCGCGGCCGAGCGCCCCGTGGACATGCAGATCGATAAATCCCGGCGCCAAAAATAGACCAGAAGCGTCGATCACGTCGCGCGCGGGCAGGCTCGTCCCGATTTCCAGGATCCGGCCGTTCTCGACGCGGAGATCGCCGGTCTGAATTTCTCCGTTGGGCAGGCACAGACGGCCTCCGCGAAAAACGATGTTCATAGCCGCGGCCACAGGAGCTTGTTTTCGTCAACGCGCCACCGGGAGTCAACGTCCGTCGCAGGCGGCTACGAGGGCAGCGGAAATTTCAGCGTGACGATCTCGAAGGGGCCGATGTCGAAATGGATTTCGCCCCGCGCGCTCATTTTCACCGGAGCCAGCGTGCGCTCCAGCAAATCCGCGGTGAATGCCTCGCGGAAACCGAGCGTCGTGCCCAGCGTGGCCGGCCCGCGGGAGCCGTGAGCCTCGTAAAGCCGCACGATGATCGCGTTTTCCTTCTCGGCTTTTTTGACCGCCTCGATGATGACGTTGGCGCGGTTCACGCGGAAGAATTGCCCGGTCGCCGGCAGTGACGTCTCCGCCGCCTCCGGCCGGACGAGGCGCAGCGGGACGTTGAGCGCGTAGGCTTGCTCGATGACCTTGCCGATCCGAAAATCTCCGGCGTGCGGAAGCAACGCGTAGGTGAAGCGATGCTCTCCGCGATCCGCCGTCGGATCGGGCGCGGATGGCGCCCGGAGCAGGCTCAGGCGCATCACGCCGTCTTCGATGTCGTAGCCGTATTTGCAGTCGTTGAGCAAGGCGACGCCGTAGTCGCCCTCGCTCAAGTCGGCCCATTTCTGCGCGCAGACTTCGAACCTTGCGAGATCCCAGCTCGTATTCGAATGCGTGGGGCGCTCGACGTTGCCGTATTGGATCTCGTAGGTGGCCCGCGGCGAGCGCACCCGCACTGGAAAAGCGACCTTGAGAAAACGATGGTCTTCGTGCCAATCGACATCGGTCTCGAAATCCACGCGGGCCGATCCGGCGCAGAGCCGCACGTGCTGCTCGACTCTCGAAGCCGCGCCGATACGCCGAACCATGCGAATGGTGGCTCGTTCCGCGGAAGACTCGACGATTTCCAGCGCCTCGAGGCCGCCGGTGCAGTCCTCGACTGCTTCCTTGTAAAAAACATCCACGTCCCAGGCATCCCACGCATTCGGATAATCGCGGTGCAGCTGGAAGCGATTGCCCGGCGCCGCCAGCACCTCGCGCTCGCCGCGATGGTCGAGAATGCTCGCAATTTCTCCCCGCGCATCGAACGCGACCCGCAGAATACCGTTATCCAGGATCAACGAGCCGTCGCCGGCCTGGGAAGCCGTCACCGGAGCGATCGCTTGCGGAAGCGCGGCACGCGCAAGATCGACGACCGCATGGCCATATGCGGGAACCGTGACAAAGGCGGGCGCTCCATCGGGCAGAGTCACCGTTTCGCTTCGCGCGTGGCCGAGCGTGTTAAAGACAATCCATGGCTTGGCGCAGCCGCGGGTATCGATTCGCGAAGCAACCGCACGCACGCACGAGTCGAGCACGCGGTGCGCGAGCGCGGAGATGGTCTCGTAGTCACGCGCGCTGTCTTCGTAAACCCACGCGATGGACGAGCCGGGAATGATGTCGTGAAATTGATTGAGCAATACGAGCTTCCAGGCGCGGTCGAGATCGGCGGAGCGGGAGTCGCCGGAACCGGGAAATTGACCGCCCGGGCGGTTGATCACGTCGTAGCCGGCGTGCGCGGGCAAGTCCGCCGCGGGGGCCTCGCACGACAGGCCGAGCGCGCGGCTGATCGCGTCGAAATACTCGGCGTCGCGGAGCAGGAACTCGCTTTTGCGGTTGCCGCGTTTGTTCGCGGCCTGCGTCGTATAGGTGCCGCGATGCATTTCCAGATACAATTCTCCGGACCACACGGGCAGGTCGGAAGCGTCTGCTTCCGCTTTCGGGAAAAAGTCGATCGCGCGTTCCAGCTCGACCTTGGGCAGGCCGTCGAAGTCCTTGAACCGCGCGGCGAGCTCGAGCATTTCCTTCGTGGGACCGCCGCCGCCATCCCCGAAGCCGTAGAGATAAAGCGAACGGGTGGCGCGATCGTTTTCCTTAAAATTTTTGACGTTGTAGACGAGGCTCTCCCCGAGCATCGAGGCGTTGTAGGTATCCGCGGGCGGGAAATGCGTGAAGATGCGCGTGCCGTCAATGCCCTCCCACAAAAACGTGTGGTGCGGGAATTTGTTGAATTGGCTCCAGCTGATCTTCTGCGTGAGAAAATAATTCACGCCGGCGCTTTTCATGATCTGCGGGAGGGCGGCGCAGTAGCCGAAGACGTCGGGAATCCAGACATCGCGCGTCTCGTAGCCAAATTCGTCGAGGAAGAAATTTTTGCCGTGCAGGAGCTGGCGGATGAGCGATTCGCCGCTGGAGAGGTTGCAATCGGCTTCGATCCACATCGAGCCGACGGGCTCCCATTGCCCGCGCCGGATCGCTTTTTTGATGCCCGCGTAGATGGCGGGAAAATATTCCTTCATCCACGCGTATTGCTGCGGCTGGGAGCAGGCGAATTTGTAATCGGGATACGCCTCCATGTAGAGCAGCGCGGTCGCGAAAGTCCGCGCGCATTTTCGGATCGTCTCGCGCAGGGGCCAGAGCCATGCGGTATCGATATGGGCATGGCCGATCGCGCTGATCTGGTGCGCGCTGCCGCCATTCCGGCTCGCAAGCGACTCGCGGAGCGCCTCGCGCATGGGCGCAACCGACTGGTGGGGATTTTGGTCGTCGAAAAGATTGACGGCGCGATTAAGCGCGGCGAGCAGCTCGCCGCGGCGCGGACTGTTTTCCGGCAAAGCCTTCATCGCCGTGAAGGCAGCCTTCATGTCATAATAGAGGTCTTTCGCCTCCGGATGGAAAATGGCGAGGTCGGCGCGGCGCACTCGACCAAGGGGCCGGCCGCCATAGTCCGGCCTCAAGGCCTCCGCGGCATCGTGCATCGCCGCGGCCGGATTGGCGGCAGCCTCGATGTAAAACGCGAACTCTTCGCCGCTTCGGGCCGATTCGAAAAGGCCGACATCCTGCCGCTTCACGTTGACCGCACTGACCGGCACGCCCTCGCGCCAGACGAGTCCCTCGACGGTGAAGCCCTCGTGGTGCGGCTCGAAGCCGAGATCGATCAAGGCGACGATTTCACGCCCGCGGCCTTCTTTCGGCACTTCGCCGGCGACGCGAAACCACACGGTGTCCCAGCGCCCGCCCCATTCCTGGCCGACGGCAAAAGGCTGGTAATCGGCCGCGATCGCGCGCTCGAAAGAAATCGGCTCACCGCAAACGGCAAACGCGTCCAGCTGCAAGGGCGCGACCGGTGTGTAAAGCAGCGGGAGAATGCGCCGGGTGATCGTTTGATCGATGCGCCTCTCGGTGATTACAGGATGCTTGTGCAAACGAAGAAAATTTACCGGCGGAGGGGGTCGAACCCACACTCCCAAAGGGAACCAGATTTTGAGTCTAGCGCGTCTGCCAATTCCGCCACGCCGGCGCAGCGACAGGAATATGCGACAAGTCGGCGCACGGGGCCAATCAAAAAACCAAGCCCTTGGGCGTGCCTAAGATTTCCTGCACGAGAATGGCTTTGCGCAAGCCGTCGCGCGAGCGCAGCAGATCGTCGAGATTCGAGCGCGGCGCGGCCACCGGCTCCGGCGACAAATGTGGAAATGAAGGCGGCGGCGTCCGTGCCGATGGAGCAGCGGGCTCCGTTTTTACGATCCGCCGTTCCGGATCTGCGACCGGCACGACCTTGATCTGGTCCATACGAAAGGAGGGCGGCGATGCGACGACGGGGGGGCGGCGACGCGGCAAATCCGATTCATCCGGAAGTCCCAAAGCCTCGCGAAGCCGGCGTGCGGCGCTGTCCGGGTCGGGCAACGGGAAAGATGCCGCTGGCCTCGGCGCCGGCATGGGATGGGCCGCCGGCTCCGACTCGCCAAACCGCCCGATGCGCTCCTCGGTCTCGCGCCGCGATCGCTGCTCGGCGGATTTTTCCAAGAGCCATTTGACGAGGCCGATGGCGCCGACGACGAGGAGAATGACGAGCTGCTCCATGGAGAAAATCCGCAGCCGTTACTTTTGATGATCGCCGGGCGCGGGCGGCGTGGCGATGGACTCGCGCATCTGCGTGTCGGACTGGATATTTTTCATGCGCAGATAATCGAGCACTCCGAGGTTGCCATTGCGGAAGGCCTCGGCCATCGCGAGCGGCACCTGCGCCTCGGCTTCGACGACTTTGGCGCGCATCTCCTGCACGCGGGCTTTCATTTCCTGCTCGGAGGCGACGGCCGCGGCGCGGCGCATTTCGGCCTTCGCCTGGGCGACGACCTTGTCGGCATCGGCCTGGGCGACCTGGAGCTTCGCGCCAACGTTGTCGCCGATGTCGATATCCGCGATATCGACGGAAAGAATTTCAAAGGCCGTTCCGCTATCGAGACCCTTCTGGAGAACGGTTTTCGAAATGCGATCGGGATTTTCGAGCACTTCCTTGTAGGAAGCGGCGGAGCCGATGGAGGTGACGATGCCTTCGCCGACGCGGGCGATGATGGTTTCCTCGGTCGCGCCGCCGACGAAACGGTCGAGATTCGAGCGGACGGTGACGCGGGCGCGCACTTTCACTCCGATGCCGTCGCGGGCCACGGCGTCGATCGTCACGCGGCCGCCGTCGGCGGGATTCGGACAATCGATCACTTTCGGATTGATGCTCGTGCGCACCGCCTCGAGCACGGTCTTGCTCGTGCCCTTGATGGCAAGGTCGATGGCGCAGGCGCGGTTGTAGTCGAGCGGGATCCCGGCTTTGTCCGCCGCGATAAGGGCGAGCACGACATTGGGGACACTTCCTCCGGCGAGGTAATGCGCTTCGAGCAGATCGCTATCGATGGGCAGACCGGCCTTCACGGCGGTCACGCGGCTGTCGACGATCAATCCCACCGGCACGCGACGCAGCCGCATGCCGATCAATTTTGCAAAACTCACGGGCGCGTCGGCGATTTTTGCGCGGAGCCAGACTCCGAAGAAATTGATGAGAAGAATGGCCACGACCAGCGCGACGACAAGAAGCAGGCCAACGAGGACGGTGACGACAATGGGCGCAAGCGGCATAATATGGATGGGTTGGCACCAGTCTAGCGCAGTCGGTTGCGGGCGCTATGCCTTTTTCCGCACGACGACGCGGGCCCCTTCACCGGCGATCACGACGATCTTCGCCTTCGCTTCAATAAAATCGCCCTCGGCCACCACATCAAAACGCCGCTCGTTGATGAGCGCCTTGCCCGCAGGACGCAGAGTCGTGATCGCCACGCCCTCGCTGCCGACCAGCGACGAGGAAGACGCCAGCAGATCGCCACCGCCCAGACTCCGGCCGAGCGTCATGGCCTTCCCCGCCGCAGTGCGCGGAAAGAGAGCCATTCCGATGCAAAAACCCACCAGCACGCCGACCAGAATCACGCACAGGAGCCCGCTTCCCCAGAGCGGTCCCAGTTCCACATAGCCGACGATTGTCGCGGCAACGAGCAACAGGCTTCCCACGACGCCGAGCACTCCGCCCGGCAGGAACATCTCCGTCAGCAGGAGCAGAAATCCGGCGCCCGCGAGAAGGAGGATCGTATCCACGTTACTGCCCGGGGGGGTTGTCCTGGCCGATGGTCCGTTCGCCAGTGAGCGCTTCCTGCACGGTGCCGACGACGTTGAGCGTGGTTTTCTTCACCGTCTTGCCGACATTGATCGACGTATCCTTCACGGTCGTTCCGACGTTGACCGAAGCATCCTTGACACTCGTGCCGACATTTTTCGAAGTCCGCTCGACGAAGCCGAACACGCCTCCTTTAAAATGCGTTTTGGTTTCCGAATCCTCATCCGCCGGAGTCGTCTCCACGACCGGCTTCTCCCGCGCGTCGGGATCGACCTGCAAGGCGCGGACAATTTTGCCGTCTTCCGCGGACACCCGGAGATTTCCGACCGGAGCGCCCATGTAGTCGAACAAATGCAGCGCCCACATCGGCGCGCCGTCCGCATCATTCGTGCGCAGCGTGTAATCGACGCTGTGAAAGCCGAGCCTGGCCTTGGTGGCGTCGGCATTCGCCACGCGGAAAGCCCCGTCGGAATCCAGATTCAGGCGTGAAAAATTCAGCATCGGCAGAGCCCCCGTGCCCACCGAGTAACCGCGCACCGGCGTGCGCTCCGAGGCGATCTCGCCCCCCGTCACGACGAACTCGCGGATACCGCCCCGCGCCGCGGGATCGCTCATCAGGATCGTCCAGCTCTGCGGCTGCGGCTGGCCCGTCTCGCCGCGAACCTCGACGAGCTGCTGGAGAACCCCGTCGCCCTTCGCCTTCTTGACCACCTGCAAAGCTTCGTAAGCCGTGGCCGCCATGGAATCAGCCGTCAGCGCGCCGAGGACGAAAATAAGAGCGAGCTTCTTCACCAACGGAAACTGTGGCGTAGCGCGACGGGATTTCCAGCGAATTTTCCCGCTCGATTTTGCGGCCGAACGCTGGAAAGTTGCACTCGTGCCCGAAGACATCGCATCGCTGCGGAAATCCCTCGACGTTTATCGCGGCCTCGTGGAGGTGAGCAGATTGATCAACTCGATCACCGACTACGACGAGCTGCTGCGCGCCATTTTGGAAGTCGCACGCCGCGTGATCCAGGCCGAGGCGGCGTCGCTCTTCCTGCGCGGAGAATCGGGCGATCATCTCGATCTGGTGATCTCCTCCAGCGGCGAAGGCGAATTTGTCCAGCCACGGATTCGGGTCGAAAAAGGCCAGGGCATCGCCGGCTGGGTCTTCGAGCACGGCGAGAGCCTGCTGATTCCGGACGCCTATGCGGACGAGCGGTTTTTTCGGGGCGCGGACAAGGCGACCGGCTTCCGCACCCGCTCGATACTCTGCGCGCCGCTGAAGTGGAATGGCAACATCATCGGCGTGCTTCAGGTCCTGAACCCGCGGGAAAAGGAATCCTTCGAACCTCTCGATCTCGAGGGCTTCGACGCGTATTCGACCATGATCGCGACCGCCATCGAGAAGCTGCGGGCCATCGAGCGCATCCGGCAGCAGGAACGCGTCGAGCGCGACGTGTCGATCGCCGCGGAGATCCAGCAGGAGCTGCTTTCCCGTTCGATGCCGGACGAAGTGCCGGGCGCGATCTTTGCCAGCTACAACAAGGCGGCCTCCGATGTCGGCGGAGATTTTTTCTGCGTCTTTCCGCGCAGCCCCTGCGAGATCTACTTCGCGATTTGCGATGTTTCCGGCAAAGGGATTCCCGCCTCGCTGCTCATGGCGCAGACGTTGAGCGCGATGCAGTTCGTCTTCGCCGTCACGACCAGCCCGGCGAATGCCCTCGCCACGCTGAACTCCACGATGCACGAGCATATCGTGCGCGGCATGTTCGTCACCGCGCTCGTGGGCCGCATGACGCCCGAGTCGAGCCGCATCGAACTCTCCAGCGCCGGCCATTGCCGCCCATGGCTCGTGCGCGCCAAGGGCGAGCCGATGGAAATTCTCACCGAAGGCGCGCTGCCGCTCGGGATCATGCCGCAAGTTACCTACCGCCAGGCGAAGGTCGAGCTGGAACCGGGCGACTACCTCATGTGCTACACCGACGGGCTTTCCGAATCCCGCGATCCGGCCACCGGGCAATTTTTCGAAGACCACCTTTCCTCGACGCTGAGCCGGAAGTTTTCCAACCCCAAAGAAATTGTCGATCACCTCGTCGCCACGGAGGAGAGATACCGCGCCGGCACGGCCGCGAAAGACGATTTGACCCTCCTGGTCGGAGGCTTCCGATGAACCTGCGGCTAAAATTCCCCGCCGACACGAGCTCGCTCGCCGGCATGCGTCACGAATCGCGCGAGTTTCTGATCGGCGTCGGCGTGCCCGAAATGGATGCGGAGCTCATGGTCCTCGCCCTCGACGAGGCCTGCACGAACATCATTCGCTACGCCTACGGCGGCCCGACACAGCGCGGCATCCGCCTGAATATCCAGCGACTTCGGCGCGGCATCCGCTGCACTTTGCGCGACTATGGCGCGTCGTGCGACCCGTCGAAGATTCGCAGCCGGGATCTCACCGACTTCCGGCCCGGCGGACTCGGCGTGCGCATTCTGCACTCGGCCTTCGACCAAGTGCTTTACGAGTCCAAGCCGCGCGGCACGCAGCTTACCCTGGTCAAGACGCTCGGGCGATCATCCGGGTCCCACGCCGCTTCCGCGGCGCCGGTCGGGCAGTCGTCGCGCTAGATTTTCAAGCCGTGGCCAGTCGCTCGCGCAGGCGGCGCAGCCGCAGGATCGTGCGCTCTTCGTTGCGCGTGAGCTGGCGGCCCGACAACGGCAGCTCGAGCTGCTGATAGGCGGGGCTGTGTGGCGAGCGGAGTGACTTTAGCAGTGCGTTGATGGTTCTCATAACTGCGTTGACTCTACGCCCGGGTATCGGACACTAGCCGTCCAATGGACGGAAAAAGTTTAAGAAATTTCGAAGCCGCCCGCTCGTCGCGTCCGCCGCTCGTGCGGATGCTCGCGATCCACAATCAGCTCGCCGAGGGACGCCATCCGAACTGCTTCAAGCTCGGCCGCGAGCTGGAAGTCGCAACGAAGACGATCCATCGCGACCTGGAGTTCATGCGGGACCAGCTCGGGCTGCCGCTGGCTTACGATCGGGTGAGGCACGGCTATTATTATACCGAACCCGTGGGCAATTTTCCGACCGTGCAGGTGAGCCATGGCGAGCTGGTCGCGTTGCTCATTGCCCAAAAGGCGGTCGAGCAATATCGCGGCACCGCCTTCGAGAAGCCGCTGCAATCGGCCTTCGCGAAGCTCGCGGCGGGATTGCAGGGCGAGAGCGGGATCGCGCTGCATGAACTCACCGAAGCGATTTCGTTTCGTCCGCAAGGCCTTGCGGTGACGGAGCTCGACGCATTCCAGACGCTCGCCGAGGCGACGCTGAAGCATCGCGAAGTGCGCTTCGAATATCGCTCGCTCAAGAAAGGGAAAGCCGAAGAGCGGATCGTTCGCCCCTACCATCTCGGATGCCTGGCGAATCAATGGTATCTCATCGGCTACGATGTCGATCGCGAGGCGGTGCGGACATTTGCGATGGCCCGCCTGCAAGCGGTCGCAGAGACGGGCGCCGCCTTCAAAAGGCCGATGGATTTTTCGGTCGCGGACATGTTTTCCGGCAGCTTCTCGGCCTTCCAGAGCGGAAAGGTCGAGCGGATCGTGCTGCGGCTCGATGTCTTCGCGGCACGGCTGGCTTCCGAGCGGAAATGGCATCCTTCCCAGCGGATCGAGGAAAAAAAGGACGGCACTGCGGAGCTGCGGCTCGAGGTGAGCATCGCGCCCGACCTCGAAAACTGGATTCTGAGCTGGGGGGAGCATGCGGAAGTGCTCAAGCCGAAAGAGCTGCGCGCAAAGATCGCTACGATCGCGAAAGCAATGGTGAAGCAATACAAAAACTGATAAACGCGAGTCACACCCACGAAAAAATCATGAGCCTGGCCAAGGAATTCAAAGAGTTCATCGCGCGCGGAAATGTCATCGACCTCGCCGTAGGCGTGATTATCGGCGCGGCGTTCGGAAAAATCGTCAGCTCGCTGGTGACGGATATCGTTACGCCGCCGATTGGTCTTCTGACTGGTCACCTCAAGTCCCTTTCCGATCTTTACATTGCTGTGGACGGAAAAGTTTATGCCTCACTCGACGATGCCAGGAAAGCTGGCGTCGCCTTCGCATACGGAAGTTTTATCGATACGATCATTAATTTTTTAATCGTTGCCGCCGCTGTTTTTCTGCTCGTAAAATTGGTCAACCGCCTCAAACGCGAACAAGCCGCCGAACCGGCGCCTCCCGCTCCTCCTCCGCGGTCGGAAGTCCTCCTCGAGGAAATCCGCGACGTGCTGAAGAGTAAATAATTTTACAGGAGGAAACGGAGAGAACGGAGAAATTCATTTTCTCGACCTCTGTTCTCTCCTTGCCTCCTGTTCAAAAAAGAAACGCCGCCCCGCTTTCACGGGACGGCGTTTTGAATTGAATTCGGCTGCCGTTTAGAACGCGAAACGCAGACCGCTGCGGAGATTCCCGACATTGCCGGAACCGCCATAGAAATAACGGCCGTCCACGAAGAGACCGATGTTCTTGGTCACGCGATATTCGAGACCGCCGCCGACGTTGCCGTAGCCGATGCAGGTGCCGTCCCAGCCAGCGCCGCCGCCGACCATGATGTAGGGGGCGAGGTTGATGGAGCAGATCGGATAACGGAGGAAGAAATTGCCGGCGAGCGGGAGATGCTCGGCGGTGCCGTTGTTGGAATACCAAGCTGCCTCGTAGCCGATACCGAAGTATTTCGCGAAGAAGAAGTTCAGACCGAGGCCGCCACCGGAACCGGTGGAGAGCTGGCTGCCCTTCGAACCGAAGAATCCGGTGTAGAAGGCATCGACCTGGAATTCCATGTCGCGGAATTTGCATTCCTCCGGAGCCACGGGGACTTTGTCTTTGAAGGATTTCGCTTCAACGCCTGCAAAGGCGGAGCCGGTGGCGATAGCTGCGCCGAGCAGAATCGAGAGAGTAAGTTTTTTCATATGTTTTGTTGGTGCATGCGGTCGGGAAACCGCTGATGGAGTGAATGTTATAAAGTGCCGGGGTCGGGTGTCAACCTGATTGAACCCTTTCTTCACCAGCCGTCTTTTTTTGAACCGCCGGGCGAGCGAAGCCCATTCCATGGGCGTTCCACGAGGGGCGGGAAAACCCGGATAAGGATTACCCCTGATGAGAACAGACCTGCTCCAGCGTCCATGAACCGCCGCTGGAGGTCGCGTAATAAGTGTCGAAGAAATTGCTGAACCCGGCCGTAAGCCGCTGGCAGGAAATCGACGGCACCTCCGTTCGTGCCGAGCTCAACACATTCAACAAAAAAGGCGGCCCGGCAAGGCCGCCTTTTCTGAAATGAACCTTGGCTTCGCTTACTTGTAGGAAGCCTGCGAGCCTTTGATGCTGCGCTTCTTGATCCAAGGCATGAGGCCGCGGAGGCGCTCGCCGGTCTTTTCGATCTGGTGATCGGCGCCTTTCTTGAGGAGCGCGTCGTAGTTTTTGTAGCCGCCTTCGTATTCGGCGACCCAGCCTTTCGCGAATTTGCCGGTCTGGATGTCCTTGAGCACCTGCTTCATGCGCTTCTTGGTGCCGGCGTCCACGATCTTCGGACCGACGGTGACGTCGCCCCACTTGGCGGTTTCGGAAATCGAGAAACGCATGCCGGCGATGCCTGCTTCGTTCATCAGATCGACGATGAGCTTGAGTTCGTGAAGGCATTCGAAATAGGCCATCTCGGGCGAGTATCCCGCCTCGACGAGAACCTCGAAGCCGGCTTGCACGAGCGCGCTCGCGCCACCGCAGAGGACGGCCTGCTCGCCGAAGAGATCGGTCTCGGTTTCTTCCTTGAAAGTGGTCTCGATGACCCCGCCGCGGGTGCCGCCGACGCCCTTCGCCCAGGCGAGAGCGATCTTTTTCGCCTGCTTGCTTGGGTTTTGGAAAATCGCGATGAGCGCGGGAACGCCTTTGCCCTCGGTGAACTGGCGGCGGACGATGTGGCCCGGGCCTTTTGGCGCGACCATGATGACGTCCACGTTTTTCGGCACGACGATGGTCTTGAAATGAATCGCGAAGCCGTGGCTGAAGAGGAGCGTCTTGCCCTTCGTGAGGTTCGGCTCGATGTCCTTTTTGTAGACGGCGGGAATTTTCGTGTCGGGCACGGCGACGAAGATCACGTCGGCTTTCTTCACGGCCTCGCCGGTGTCGAGGACCTCGAATCCGTAGTCGGCGGCGACTTTGCGGCTCTTGGATTTCGGATAGAGGCCGATGACGACTTTGACGCCGCTTTCCTTGAGGTTGAGGGCGTGGGCATGGCCTTGGGAGCCGAAGCCGATGACGGCGCAGGTCTTGCCTTTGAGGGCTTTGAGATCGGCGTCCTTGTCGGTGTAGATTTTGGCGGGCATGGTTTTTACAAATTCGAAATGGGGAATGCGAAATTCGGAATGACTAGTCGTTGGTGCGGGAGAGGGCGACTTTGCCGGTGCGGGTGAGATCGATGATGCCGAAGCGATCCATGAGCAGCATGAATTTATCGATCTTGCCGCCGGTGCCGGTCACCTCGATGGACAACCGCTCGGGCTGCACGTCGATGATCTTGGCCCGGAAAATGTCGCAAATCTGGAGAACCTCGGCGCGGGTCTTGGAATCGGCCTTGACGCGCAGGAGCACGAGCTCGCGGTCCACGTATTCCTCGTCCTTGAAGTCGGCCACGTCGATGACCTCGACGAGCTTGTCGAGCTGCTTGGTGACTTGCGCGAGCACCTTGTCGTCACCACGGACAACGATCGTCATGCGCGAGGTCGTGGGGTCGAGAGTCGGGCCGACATTGAGGCTGTCGATATTGAAGCCGCGCCCGCTGAACATGCCGGCAACGCGGGTGAGCACGCCGAATTTGTTTTCAACGAGAACGGAAAGAGTGTGGCGCATGAGTCGGAAAGGAACCGATGAGAGTGCGGAGAAAGTTTCGCTTCGTCAAACGGTTTTCTCCCGCTAATTTGGCCGGTTTATGCGCCTCGATCGACTGGAATTGCCCGCACACCCTTTCAAAGCCTACATCTTCGACTGCGACGGGACGATCGCCGACACGATGCCGCTGCACTTCCGAGCCTGGACGCGCGCGATGAAGGAATTCGGCGGGACGTTTCCCGAGGATCTTTTTTATGCGTGGGGCGGCATCCCGACTTTCAAGATCGTCGAGCAGTTGAACCAGAAATACGGCACGACGCTCGACCCCGTCGAGGTGCCGCGCATCAAGGAGCAATATTTCGTGGAAATGATCCCCGATGTGCTGCCCATCGAGCCGGTGGTCGCGCTCGTGAAGCAATTTCACGGCACGGCGCCTATGGGCGTGGCCAGCGGCGGGCATCGCGAGATCGTGATCAAGACGCTCGATGCGCTGGGGCTCACCGGCTATTTCGACACGATCGTGGGCGCGGAGGACGTGCTCCACGGCAAGCCCGCGCCCGATCCTTTCCTGGAAACCGCGAAGCGACTCGGCGTCGAGCCGGAAGCCTGCCTCGTCTTTGAGGATAGCCCGACCGGCATCCAGGCGGCCAAAGCCGCGGGTATGCAATACGTGCTCATCCCCTCGCCTGCGATCGCCTCACTGGAAGCGCTGGAATCCTAGCCGCCGACAGCGGTTTTCGGAATGCTTCGATTTGCGAGCCGTGCCTAGCCTACCAAGACCGGCCCACTCGCCGGCGAGAGGGCGCGGAGTTTTTCCACGATGGCGGGCACGGTCTCGAGCGCGGCGTCGACGTCGGCCTCGGTATTGAAACGTCCGAAGGAGAATCGCAGGCTCGCGCGGGCGCGTTCGTTGGAAAAACCCATCGCCTTCAGCACATGCGAGGGATGCACCGAGCCGCTGGTGCAGGCCGAGCCGGCGGAACAGCAGATGCCGCGCTCGTCGAGCAGGATGAGCGCCCCCTCGGCTTCGATGCCCTCGAAGGTCAGATTCGTCGTGTTTGGCAGGCGGTGCTCGCGGTCGCCATTCACCGCGACGCCGGAAACGCGGGCGAGGATTTCGTTCTCGAAACGATCGCGAAGGGCCCGCACGCGGGTTTGTTCCTCCGCCATGTGTTGCGCGGCGATTTCCGCGGCCTTGCCCAGCGCGACGATCGACGCGACGTTTTGCGTGCCGCCGCGGCGGCTGTTTTCCTGACTGCCGCGCAGCCACGGCGTGAAGCGCACGCGCTTGTTCACATAAAGGACGCCGACGCCTTTCGGGCAGTGCAGCTTGTGTCCGGAAACGGAGAGGAAATGGATGCCGGCGTCCGCGAGATTCAGCGGGATTTTGCCGACGGCCTGCACGGCGTCGCAATGGAAGAGCACTTTTTTTGCGCGGCAGATTTCCGCGACGCGCTCGACCGGGAACAGGACGCCGGTCTCGTTGTTGGCCCAGAGCAGGCTCACGATGGCCGTGTCGGGACGAATCGCTTTTTCGAGCTTCTCCAGGTCGAGCCGGCCCGAGGAATCGACCGGCAGCCACGTGACCTCGAAGCCTTTTCGGGCGAGGTGCTCGCAGAGCTTCATCGTGGCGCTGTGCTCGACTCCGCTCGTGATGATGTGCGTGCGATCGGGATCGAACGCGATCGCGGACTGGATGGCCGTGTTGATCGATTCCGAACCGCAGCTGGTGAAAATGATCTCGCCGGTCTCGCAGCCGAGCAGGGCGGCGACGCGCTCGCGCGCAACCTCCACGGCCTGGAGCGCGCGCTTGCCGTGCCGGTAGGCGCTCGATGGGTTGCCGTAATAGTCGCGCAGCCACGGCAGCATCTCGTCCACCACGGCGGGGTCGACCTGCGTCGTCGCGTTGTTATCGAGATAGATGATGCTTTCGTCGCTCATGGGTGAACCGAGTAGCATAGGGGAAGGCGGGAAGTCATGGCAACTCTGCGTCATATTCCGCGAAGGATGCGGGCCGTTCCCGAACGCTTGCCGGGGCGGCTCAAGGCGATTTCTTGGGATTGCCAGAGGGGTCCAGGCCGAGAATTTCGAAAAGTTCGGCGTCGGGATTCGGAGTCGGCTTCGGCGTGGGGGCCGGCACGGGCGTGGGAGCCGGGGTGGGAGCCGGTGTCGGGGTGGGAACTGGCGTCGGCGCGGGCGTGGGAGTCGGGGCGGGCGACCGCGCGCCCAGTTCGGCTTCGCCAGGCTCCAGATGCGTGATGCGATAGGTCCGGTTGAACCCCGTCTGGCCAGCCGCATCCCAAAGCGAGGCCTCGAAGCTGTCGCGGAAAGGTTGCGCCGCGCGCGCGGACAATGCGACGCCGTTGATGAGGATCCGCGGCGCGCCAAACTGGGTTTCGTTTTTTCCCACCTGCACGGGCAATTCATAGCGGATCACAAACGCGCGTCCCCGCCACTCGACGTCTTCATCGATCGCGATTCGCCCCTCGAAAAGCTGGACGCCGAGAGATTTCCTGATCGGCCCCTCGGCATCGGGGCGCGCGCTGAAATCGACCCGCTCCCGCAGGAACGCATTCACATCGCTTTCCGCGAGCGTGACCTTGCGCTTCTCACCCGTGCGCAGCGGCACGCCCATTTTTACCTCGTTCGCATTCGCCAGAACCTCCAGCACGACACCGGGATTTCCGCGCCCTTCGGACTTCGTCGTCCGCGAGGGCGCGGCGAAAAGCGGCCAATACAGACCGATCACGCCGAAGATTCCCGCAGCGATCAGGAGAAAACCGAGCGCACGCAAAAGCGGGAGGCGCGCCAGCAGAAGAAGAATGCCCACGATCACCGCCAAGGCGCCGACCCCGAATATCCCCTGAAGCACGATGCGCATCGCGCCGGGGGGCAATGCCCCCGAGTCCGCCGACAAACGGAAGTCGGCGATCAGTTTTTCGCGGGCGGCTTTCAGCTTCGCGGCATTTTGAAATTGCCGGGCCTCGGCGCCCTCGAGCCATTTCGATCCGTCGAAAATTTTGCCGGCCCAAAATTCCTGAAGCGCGGCGCGATACGGCGCCGCGGCTTGATCGATGCGCGCGGCGGCGGCCGGAATCTCGCCGCGGAGACGTTCTCCGGCGAGCAAATGCTGCGCGAGATCGCCAGGCCGGGTGGTGGATGAAAGCCGCAGGGACCCGGCGACCCAGGTGTCGAGGTCGCGCTGGAGATCGCGGCGGCGTTTGACCTCGTTCGCGCTGGCGGCGCGGAGACGCGCGGCCTCCGCCTGGAGCGGCTTCTTCAGCTGGGGAACGGCCAGGGCGCGGACTTCATACTGCTGGACGATTTGCGAAATCCGCGCCGGATCGAGCGCGCGAAAATCGCTGTCGCCGAGCCACGGAAGCGCGCCGAGGATGCGCTGACGATCCCAGATGCTCCGCTTGCCATGGCCATCGTCGACCACCACGACGGCGCCCTGCGTTTTCGCGCTGACGGCGGGAACAATCACTGGTCCCGTGGTCGCGGTCGCAAGAACCCAGTAAGTCCGCACGGAGCGGGCGCTCGCTTTTTCCCCGGCGGATTTCGATGAGGGCGCGGCGTGGCGCAAGGGGATCGCGTAGGCTTCGAGCTCGGCTCGGCGCGCGGGATCCGAGCGGATTTGCTGCTCAATGGCCGCCAGCTGCGCCTGCACTTTGGCCGGAGTCGCCAGATCCGCCGGCGACGGCGGGCTGGCGAGTAATTGATCGCTCGACACGCCTCTGGCCGATGGAGCGGCCGAAGCCGAAAAAATCAGCAACCCACCGAGCAGAACGCGCATTTTTGATGGGAAGGAGGGCGCCATTCTTAGTCCGAATCCGCGACGGTGCATGGAAGCTCGAGCGGACGCAATCCCCGATTAATCGAGCGATCGTCGCCGCGTCCTTTCGACGTTCCAAAGCCACGCGAGCGGACGATTTTCGCGAAGCCACCGGCTCGCGAAATCGCATTGTATGAGCGAGGGGAAATCCGCCACATTGCCGCGATGAACGATCTTTGGCGCGGCATTTCCGACTCGGCCCGGCAGCGGCTCACGCAACGCGACTATCAAGCGGCGGGCGTCGAGCGGCGGATCGCTGCGGCCGGGCTCGAAGGCGGCCAGGCATTGGCGGCGGAGAGCACGCTGCGCGAGGCGGGAGCATGGATTCCCGGCGTGGAGGTTTTTCATCGGGTGATTCACGCGCAGCGGCAGCGCGGGATGTTTGGCGAGTTTGCGCGCCAGGGTGAAGGCGTGCTCGGACGCATCGGCTTCTGGCCGAGGCAGTGGGCTTGCGCGCGGATGTTCGCCGGCACCTGCAAGGGCTTTCACATTCATCCGCCGTTCGTGCCGGAAGGCTCGGAGCCGGCGGCGTGGTTCGCCAAACTTTTTCCGACGAACCGGGAGGAGGAAGACTTCTCGCGGCGGCTCTACGACCGCGAGCAATGGGACGTGATGTTTTGCACGCAGGGCCGGATGGAAATGTTCCTCGTCGATGAGCGGGCGGGCCTGCCGCGGCGCAAGATGCGCTTCACGATCGATGGCGACGAACATCGCGGGCCGAATACCGTCGGCGTCGTCATCCCGCCCGGCGTGGCGCATGCGATCCGCGTGGAAGGCTCGGACGACGCGATCATGGTCTATGGAACGTCCACGGCCTTCGATCCCGATTTCGAGGGCCGCATGGCCAGCGATGTCGAGTCCGCCAGTCTGCCGCCGGAATGGGCCGACTATTTCGGCTGATCGAGACGCGGGCGGGCGTCAGGTGCGCGGCGGGATTTTATCGGGGCGCGCGTAGATTTCGTTTTCGTCGAGGTCCAGGTCCCCGCCGACGCGCACGTAATGCTGGCGAATCCATTCGTAAACCGGCGCGGCCCAGTTCTTGAAACGCGAATACTCGGTGTCGTTGATGTCGCGCTGGTCGATCACGATGACCGCGGGATTGTATTCCCCGATTTGCGCGATCGCCGTCGGGGAAAAATTGCGTTCCGCGCTCGCGTTGTCGACGTAGAGATTCTTGAGGTATGACGGGCGGTTCGTCAGGAAATTGATGGTCGGCGAATAAGGAAAAGTGACCACCCACTCGCCCGGCGCGGAGTTGCTCACGACCAGGTCGTGGATCGCCTGCACGCGCTCCTGCTCGCGCTTTTTCAGCAGCACGCGCACGCCATTTTCGCCCACGGCCTCATAGGAACGCTTGCGCGCCGCGGCGATCGTGCCGGCGGACTCCTTCGGGAACGAGTGGAAGACGAATAATCCTTCCGCAAGGACGCAGAGCATGACGAACGCCGCACCGCCGATGCGCACGAGCAGCCACCGCGTGCGAGCGGCCGTGCGCAGCGCGTAGAAAGAAGCGCACGCCATCGCGACGAGAAAGGGAATCATGAATTCGCTCAGGTGCGGCGTGTCCGGGCGAAAGAAAAAATATTGTGGAAAAAGCGTGAGCGCCGCGCCCAGCGTGGCGAGACACGCGAGCGAGGATTCCTTGAGCGCGGCATCCGCGGTGACCAGCGACTTCGCCAGAGAGCTGCCCGCCACGAGAATCACGAGCGCGCTGATCAGGATCGGCAAATGCAGGATGAGAATGAAGACGGCGTCGTAGATCGACGCCTGCCGAAAGAGATCGCTCAATCCCCGCCTCGGCCGCCCGCCCCGATCCAGCTCGGCGCGTTTCTCGTGCTCCCCCCGGGCCAGCTGCACCCAATTTTTCGGCGTCTTTTTCCAATGGACCTCGATCCATCCGTCCCGAGGCGCGGGAGCGATTCCGGCCGGCTGTGCTTTCGAGCTTTCAGGCGCGTGGCGGCCGGGCAGGCGCCGCGTGATTTCGTAGGTGATCTGATTCCAAAGGATCGCGTATTGGCCGACAAACTCCGCGCCGAAATGGCGGCGTTGCGCATCCGCATAAAAAGGCGCGTGGATGGCGGCGGCCATGAAGAGGCAGAGCGCTCCGCCGCCCAACGCCGTCGGCAGGCGCTGGAGAAATTTCCCGCGAACGCCCAGTGGATAAAGCGCGACGAGCCCCAGATAAATCACGGTGAAGAAAAACCCCTCGTCGATCCGCACGAGAAACGTCACCCCGAGCACGAGTCCGGCCGCAGCGAACCACCGCCACTTTCGCGCGCCGGTTTTCGGCCCCATCACGAACGCATGCAGCATCACCCACGCATTCAGCAGCGGGAGAAGCCCCTGATAATTGCGGAAGAGCATTCCCGGGATGGCCACGATCAACAGTCCCGCGCCCAGCGCCAGCCAGCCGAGATTCGTGACCCGGCGCAGGATCAGAAACCCGAGCAATCCCGCCAGCAGGCAGAGCGCGAAAAAGTAAACCCGCAGAGCGAGGTAATCCGGGCCGGTGAGCTTGAAGAGCCACGCCACGGGGTAGAACCACAGCACATTGTAGTTGAGCGTCGTGTCCTTGATCGGCAGCAAGCCGTCGTTCAGCCGCATCGCGTTCACCGCCGCCGTCCCGCCCTCGCCGCCGAGGTTCAGGCCGGAGCGATAATATTGGCCGTAATAGCAGACCGCGAAAACCGCCAGCGCAAGCGGCCCCCATCGGCGCAGCAGCGCGTCCAGGCGGAATAAAAAAGCGCGAACCGCATCAGACATTCGAGAAGCGAGCTAACGCGCTCCCGCCCGTCCGGTTCAAATCAAATCGGCTGCTTGCCCCGGCTGCCGTCCGGTGCGACGCTTTCACACATCCGCGCCGCGGGCGCCGGAGTCGTAGCCAATCCAACCAAGTAAAAGCCATGACGATTGCCGAACAGGTCGCTGTGCGCACCTATCCTCCCTTCAGCCTCCACAACCTCATCGAGGGCACCTTCAAACCGAAACCCGGCCAGAAAATCTGCATCTTGATCGAGCTCGACGAACCCCACGACGCCGTCGATTTCAAATTCCTCGAGAATCCCGACCTCTCCGTCCAGCGGAACGCCTACCAGCATTTCTACGTGGGGCTTAAGGAAGGCGTCCTCGACCAGCTCCAGCTCAAAGGCGGCGACCTTCTCGCCTACCAAACGACCGGCGGCAGCAACCTCGACCTGCCCGATCTCGCCGTCGCCTCGGACGGCCGCGAGCTCAGCCTCGAGCGCGATGTCTACACGAACTACGACATCATTCTCTGCATCTCGAACTACTCCGCCACCGCGCCGCTCACCGCCTTCGCGAAAAAATACGGTTTTCGCGGCGCCACGCTGCACGGGCTCAACCAGACCATCCTCACCACCGGCCTCGCCGTCGATTACGACGAAGTCAGCCGCCTCGGCGAACTGCTTCGCCTCGGCATGACGCGTGCCGACTGGGTCGAGATCGACTTCGAATGTCTCGACCACAATCACACGCTCCGCCTCGATCTCGGCCAGCAGGAGGCGCAGAAAAGCCACGGACTCTGCCGCGGTGACGAGCCCGATGTCGCGAATCTTCCGGCGGGCGAGATCTATTACGTGCCGACCGGCGCGCACGGCGAGTTTCCCATGAAATACGAGGACGGCACGCTCGGCATCATGACCGTCGCCGACGGCCGCGTGCAGCGCGCAAAACTACTCACCGGAAATCCCCAGACGATCGCCCTCCACAACGCCAAACTCGCGAGCGACCCCGCCACCGGCATCATCGGCGAGCTCGGTTTCGGCACGCAGGTGCTGCCCGTCTCCGGCAAGGACATCCAGGACGAAAAAATTCTCGGCACCATCCACATCGCCACCGGCCGCGACGACCATCTCGGCGGCGGCGTCACGCCGGATAAATTCACCGACGCGAAAAACGCCACGCACGACGACATCCTCTTCGCGCCGCACAAGACGCCGGAAATCAACGTCACCCAGGCCCGCATGTCGCGCGACGGCAAAATCGAAGTCCTCATCGAGAGCTTCGAACCGTCCGGCTACCTGACCGGCCTCATCGCCTGACGTTGATTTGAGCGGGAACCTTTACGAATCGCCGAAGCTCCTCGCGGAATATCTGCTGCTGCACTACGGCGGCGCGGCGGACGTGCTCGGCGAAATGCCCGGCCCCGCCGAGGCAACCGGCTTCGCCACGCGGCTCGTGCGGGAACTGCTCGCTCCCTGCGATCCGCACTCCCGCGCACTCGATCTCGGCTGCGCCGTCGGAGCGTCGTCCTACGAGCTCGCGCGCTCGTGCCGCGAAGTCATCGGCATCGACTTCTCCCACGCATTCATCCGTGCCGCGGAGACGCTCAAAGAAACCGGAAACCACCCTTTTGAGAAACTGATCGAGGGCACGATCACGAAACCCGCCGTGGCGCATGTGCCCGAAAATGTGGCGCGGGATCGCGTGCGGTTCCATCAAGGCGACGCGGGGGATTTGCCCGCCGATCTCGGCTCGTTCGACATCCTCCTCGCCGCGAATCTCCTCTGCCGCCTCCCCAACCCGACACGCCTGATACAGCGCCTCCCTGGCCTCGTGCGCAGCGGCGGCCAGCTTTTGCTGACGACACCCTTTACGTGGCTCGAAGAATTCACACCGCAGACAAACTGGCTCGGCGGCACGCCGGCGACCGGCCGCAGTTTCGACGCGTTGCGCGCGCTGCTCGATCCGCATTTCGCGCTCGAGCACACCGCCGACCTTCCTTTCCTCATCCGCGAGCACGCGCGCAAATTCCAATACAGCATCGCCTGCGGCTCCCGCTGGCGGCGGCGCTGATCCCTCATGGACTGGGAGCTGCGCTATCAATCCGGAGACATGCCGTGGGAAAAAGGCGGCCCCGCGCCGCCGCTCGTCGATTGGCTCTCCCGCAATGAAATCCACGGCCGCATTCTGGTGCCCGGCTGCGGCAGCGGACATGACGTGCGAGCCCTTTCCCGGGCCGGCGCCGAGCCCGTCGGCCTCGATATCTCGCCCTCCGCCATCCACCTCGCGGATTCGCTGCCCCGCGCCGGCGGCGAGCGCTACCAGCTCGCGAATCTATTCGAGCTCCCGTCGGAATTGATCGGCGCGTTCGACTGGATTTTCGAACACACGTGCTTCTGCGCCATCGACCCGAAAAGTCGCCCCGATTACGTCGCCGCCGTCGCCGCGGCCTTAAGCCCGCACGGCCGGCTGCTCGCCATTTTTTATCTCGATCCCGGACACGACGCCCGCCCGCCCTACGGCACCACTCGCGAGGAGCTCGATGCATTCTTTTCCGGCCATTTCGAAACGCTCGCCGAATACATCCCGACGATTTCCTATCCCGGACGCGAGGGCCGCGAACTCGTGCGCGTCCTGCAAAAGCGGAATCAGCCCGCCTCCGCGAGCCGTCGCAGATAGGCGAACGAATAAATGCCGGTCGAGTGTCCGTCGCCCCAGCGCGGCTGAAGCCCGTAGCCGCCCACGAATTCATATCCGGCCAGCTCGAAGCTTTTCGCCGTGTAGTCATTGTGCGGGCGAACGACATTCCCCATCACGTCGGCTTCCCCTCCGCAAATCGCACAGGGACACGCCCGCCGCAGCTCCTCCAATTTGAAATACGTCTCCACGCCATCGCTCCATGCGATGGCGAGTTCGGAGCCGATTGCCTGAACCCGAGCGATCTGCAAAGCCGTCATCGCTGGAAATATGGCCGTTCCCGCGCGAATTGCGATTTCGCACTTCCGCGACCTGGATTAGATTGCGGATTCCCATGAATCCCGAAACACCAGAGCTCCTCGCCCCCGCCGGCGACTGGGAGTGCGTGCGCGCCGCCGTCGCCAATGGCGCGGACGCCGTGTTTTTCGGGCTCTCGCGCTTCAACGCCCGCATGCGCGCGGAAAATTTCACCGAAGAGAATCTGCCCGAGGTCATGCGCTTCCTGCACAACCACGGCGTGAAAGGCTATGTGACTTTCAACGTCCTCGTCTTCACCGACGAACTCGCCGACGCCGTCGCGCAATTACGCCTGCTCGAAGCCGCCGGCGTGGACGCGATCATCGTGCAGGATGTCGGCCTCGCCCATTTGGCGCGCCGGCTCACGCCGCGCCTCCGCGTGCATGCCTCCACGCAAATGACGATCACGTCGCCGGAGGGCGCGGAATTTGCCGCCGGGCTCGGCGTCAGACGCATCGTCCTCGCACGCGAGCTTTCGTTGCGCGAGCTGGCGAAATTCGACGCCGCCGCCATGCCGCTCGAGGTCTTCGTGCACGGCGCGCTTTGTGTCGCCTATTCGGGCCAATGCCTTACCAGCGAATCGCTCGGCCAGCGCAGCGCCAACCGCGGCGAATGCGCGCAAGCCTGCCGCATGCCTTACGAGCTCGTTGTCGATGGCGCCGTGCGCGACCTTGGCGACAAACGTTATCTGCTTTCGCCGCAGGATCTCGCCGCCGTTCGCGAAATTCCAAATCTCGTCCGAATCGGCGTCAAAAGTTTCAAAATCGAAGGCCGTCTCAAATCGCCGGAATACGTCGCCGCCGTCACCTCGGTCTACCGCCAGGCGCTCGACGCCGTCCTCGCCGACCGACCCCGGGCTCCCACCGAAGACGACTTCTACCGCCTCGAGATGACGTTCTCGCGCGGCCTCTATCCCGGCTGGCTGCACGGCGTGAATCACCAGGAGCTCGTCGGCGCCCGCTACGGCAAAAAACGCGGCCCGTTTGCCGGGCGCATCACGGCGATAGGCCGCGACCATCTCGAACTCGACGCCGCCCTTCCGCTCAAGCCCGGCGACGGACTCGTGTTCGATACCGGCGGGGACACGAACGCCGAGCAAGGGGGGCGCCTCTACGAAATCCGCGACCGCAAACTTTTCTTCGAGCACGGCCGCATCGATTTCCCGCGCCTCAAAATCGGCGACCGCGTCTGGAAAACCGACGACCCCGCGCTCGCCCGCGAACTCCGCGCGAGCTTCGCCGGAAACATCGCTCCGCGCGACGCCCGCAAGCAGCCCCTGCACTTTCGAGTCAGCGGTTCGGCCGGCCATTCTTTGCGTCTCGAGACGCAATCCGGCAATCGCACGGTGACTTTCGAATCCGCGCAGCCGCTGGCCACGGCCATCAAGCAGCCGCTCACGACCGAGCGTCTCGCCGCCCAGCTCGGCAAGCTCGACGAAACGCCCTTCCGTCTCGAAACCCTCGAAAACGATTTCGAAGGCCGCGTCATCGCCCCGCTCTCGGAGCTGAACCGTCTCCGCCGCGAATCCGTCGCCGCCCTGCTCGTCGAGGCGCCGGTTTTCGCGCCGAAGATCTCGTTGGAAGAGATTCTTTCCGACGTTCGCGAAGAACCGACGGCCGAAACAAATCCGACCCTCTCCGTGCTTTGCCGAAGCCTGGAACAGCTGAACGCGGCCCTCCTGGAGCCGGTCGACCATCTCTACGCGGACTTCGAAGACATCCGCCGCTACGGCGACGCCGTCGCACACGCCCGCGACGCGGGGAAAATCATCTTCCTGGCCACGCCGCGCATTCAGAAAGCCGGCGAGGAAGGTTTTTTCAAGTTGATCGAAAACGCCAGGCCGGACGGCGTGCTCATCCGCAACGTCGGAGCGATCGCGCATTTCAAAAACTCGCCGCTGCGCAAGATCGGCTACTTTTCGCTGAACGTCTCGAATCCCGTCTCCGCCTCGATCTTTCGCGCACACGGGCTCGAGCGCCTGACCGTTTCCTACGACCTCACCGCCGGCCAGGTCACCGCGCTCGCCCGCGGCGTCCCCGCCGGCTGGCTCGAGCTCACGATCCATCAGCACATGCCGATGTTTCACATGGAGCACTGCGTGTTTGCCGCGTTCATGAGCACGGGCGCGTCATTTCTCGATTGCGGCCGCCCTTGCGAAAAACACCGCGTGCATCTGCGCGACCGCGTCGGCATCGAGCACCCGCTCCGCGCCGACGTCGGCTGCCGCAACACCCTCTTCAACGCCGCCGCGCAAACGGGCGCGAAATTTTTCGATCCGCTCTGGAGCGCGGGCCTGCGCCATTTCCGCGTCGAGCTGCTCGAAGAAACCGCCGCAGAAACCGCCGCCATCATCGCCGCCTACCGCGCCCTGGTCGACCGCCGCGGCGAAGGCGACGCGCTCTGGCAACGCTTGAAAGCCACGCATCAGCTCGGCATTACGCAAGGCACCTATTGATGATTTTCGAGACGCTCGCGCCCATTCTCCTGCTCATCACGGTCGGCTCCGTGCTGGCGCACCTGCGCTTCCTCGGCCGCGATTTCATCTCCGACCTCAATAAACTCGTCTTCTGGGTCACGCTTCCCGCGCTCATCTTTGTCGGTGTCGCGCAGATCGGACACGCCGGCGGACAAACCGCGAAGCTGATTGCCGCCCTTTCGGCCAGCACCATCGTCGTCCTCGCCCTCGGATGGCTGGCGGGGCGATTTCTGAAATTATCCGGAGCCGGCGTCGGCACGCTGGCGCAAGGCGCTTTCCGCGGGAATCTCGCCTACATCGGCATCCCCGTGCTGGCTTACGCTTTCGCCGATTTGTCCGCCGTGGCGCGCAGCGAAGAAATGGCCACCGCGCTGCTGGTCATGACCAGCATGACCGCGATCTTCAACGTCCTCGCGGTCCTCGCCCTGCAAGGCGCGCAGCAAAAACTGGGCGCGGGCAGCGCCACGATGATCGCGCGCAGCCTCGCGACCAATCCGCTGATCATCGCCTGCGCCGCCGGGCTCGCGTTCACGTTCGCCGGCCTCCGCTTGCCGGTTTTTCTTTCGCGCACGCTCGAGACTCTCGGCGCTTCCGCCGTGCCGGTGGCCCTGCTGTGCATCGGCGGCTCGCTGGCCACGATCACCCTGAAAGGCCGCCGCACCGCCATCATCGCCGCCGCCGTCCTGAAAGTCTTCGCCGCGCCGCTGCTGGCGTGGATTTTCTGCCGGCTGGCCGGCATCGAAGGCCCGGATTTGCGCATCGCACTGGTGCTCTCGGCGTGCCCGACCGCGGTCGCGTCGTTCGTCATGGCCGGCCGGCTCAGCGGCGACGAGGCGCTCGCCTCGGGCTCTATCGCGTTGAGCACCGTTCTTTCCGCAGCCTCGCTGGCGCTGGCGCTCTGGCTCAGCTAGAATTCCCGCACGAGCAGGTAATCCGCAAGCGCGCGCAGGGTTTTTGCGCGCGGACCAAAGGGCTCGAGCGCGCTCAAAGCCAATGCGGTCAATTTGCGCGCCTCCCGTTGCGAAGCCTCGAGGCCGA
Source organism: Chthoniobacterales bacterium (assembly GCA_015655545.1). Classification (GTDB taxonomy): domain Bacteria; phylum Verrucomicrobiota; class Verrucomicrobiia; order Chthoniobacterales; family JAATET01; genus JAATET01. The sequence continues at coordinate 30,215 of JAATET010000078.1, forward strand.
TGACCGACGGATAGGTCGTCTTCTCGGCCGCGACGTCCTTGCCCGCGCTTTTCCCGAGCTTTTCGCTCGTCTGCGTGACGTCGAGAATGTCGTCGATGACTTGGAAGGCCAGCCCGAGATTGTGCCCGAAGCGGGTCAGCGCCGCGAGTTTCGCCGGCGTGGCATTCGCGCTCATCGCGCCAAGCCGCAGGCTCGCCTCGATCATCGCGGCGGTCTTGCATTCGTGGATGAATCGCAGCTGGGCGCGGGTGGCTTTCTTCCCCTCGCCTTCAAGGTCCGCCACTTGCCCTGCGATCAACTTTAGGCTTCCGGCCGCCGAGGCCAATTCACGGATCATCGTCGCCAGGGCATAGCGGCGGGACGGTCGCGCTTGAGCGAGAATTTCAAAAGCCTGGGTAAGCAGGGCATCGCCCGCCAGCACGGCCATGCCCTCGCCGAAGACTTTGTGCGAGGTCGGTCGGCCGCGCCGCAAATCGTCGTCGTCCATGCACGGGAGATCGTCGTGAACGAGCGAATAGGTGTGCACGCACTCGACCGCGCAGGCGGCCGGGAGCGCCGCGGAAAAATCGCCGCCACAAGCTTCCGCCGCCGCGAGGCACAGGACCGGCCGCATCCGCTTTCCACCCGCGAAGAGGCTGTAGCGCATCGCACGGTGGATCGTCGCAGGCTTGAGCGTCGCCTTGGGCAGGAAGCCATCCAATGCTCCGTCCACGCGCTGCGCGCACGATTTCAAATACGCCGACAAATCCATTCGAGGCGCCAGTATGCAAACGGAGCGCGCGTTGGAAAGCGCCCGCTTGCGCGCAAAGCCCCCTCGTGCATCATCACCCCGTGATGAGACTCGGCATTCTCGGCTCCGGCAAGGGCTCCAACCTCGGCGCGATTCTGCGCGCCATCCAGGCGGGCGAGCTCGACGCGACCGTCGTCGTCGCCATCTCGGATGTCCCCGGCGCGGGCATTCTCGACCTGGCCTCGGACGCTGGCATTCCGACCCACACACTCGTCGAGCCGCGCTACAAAAGCCGCCTCAGCGCCGAGGTCGAAGCCGAGCTCGTTTCCGTATTGCAGGCCGCCGAGGTCGATCTCGTCGTCCTCGCCGGCTACATGCGGGTCGTGAAGGCCCCGCTGCTCGAGGCCTTTCCGCGACGGGTCATTAATATCCATCCCTCGCTCCTTCCCGACTTTCGCGGCCGGGAGGCCTGGCGGCAGGCGCTGGAAGCCGGCGTGGAAAAAACCGGCTGCACCGTGCATTACGTGGATGCCGGGGTGGATACCGGAGAAATCCTCGCCCAGGCCGAGGTGCCGCTCATCCCCGGAGACACGCCCGAGTCGCTCCACGCGCGCATCCAGGCCGCCGAGCACCATCTCTATCCCTCGGTCATTCGCCAGCTCGCGAAGGAAAATCGATGAGCGACTTCCGTAAGAATATTTCTCATGCATAGATCGCTATTGCTGGCTTTTCTGTTCACGCCGCTTGTCTTCGCGGAAGCGCAGGATTCCACCGCCATCGACAGGGACGCCTACCTCGCTGCGGAACGCAAGAAAGCCGACGAAGCTCTGGCGTCATGGCGCGTCGCCACAACCTCCAGCGAAAAGGAAGCGCTCGCCGGTATCGCGATCGATGCCGCCGTTCACGCGGAATATCCGGAAGCAGTCCTGGAAATCGCGAGCGACCGCATCTATCCCGGCCGCAAGATCGAGATTCCTACGGCGGTCCGGCCGGTCGAGCTCGAAGTCCTCACGACCTTGGAACAGGCGAAGCCCAATCGTTACGGCGGAACTTTCCCGTGGGTGATTCGCAGGATTTCCACCGAGACTTTTGAAGCGTGGCAGCCGGGACACGGCCTGCTGTTCAATCGCAAGGGCGCGGTGTTGAACGAGGCCCATCCTCCCCGTCGCGATGGCGTCGGACGCGAATGGTATGGCGCATTTCTTCCGGACGGACGTTGGATCACCACGGATCTTTGGGAACTGGACCGCACGCTTTCCCTTTTCTCCGCCGCGGGAAAATATCGACGCGAAATTCCGGCGAGCGTCCTCGTTCCAAAAGGCGCCGACGACTGGGGCACCGACCTCATCGGGTGGGCACGGTCGGACAAGGACGGCCAAGGCTGGATCGTGAGCGTCGGATCGGAGGCAGGCCGTGGCCTCGCATACGTTCGGCCCGATGGGACGCACCGCATCCTCGCCAACAAGGAAAACCCTTTCGCCATGTGCTTTCCCCGCGACCTTGAACCGAAGGGCTTCTATATTTCCCTCTTCACCAGCAGCGACGACTTACAGCTTTTGTTCGACCGCGAGGAACCCGGGCATGGAGCCTTCGTCGGCTATCCCACTTATTCCTTGCCTCCCGCATCAGGCAGCATCTTGCTGGCGGACGGTGATAGTCACTTTGGATTTTTGCCCGCGTCGCACAGCGTCTTCATCGAACGCGAAATTTACGGAGAGAATTCGAGCAAAACCTACGAAACTTGGTTCTATGACGAGCGGCCGAAATTCACCGGCTGGATTGCCGCCAGGCCGGTCGGCGATTCCTCGACCAAAGACTCCATGCTTTTTCTGACCGATCGTGGAAACGTTGTGACCTTGAACCGGTCTTTGAAAGTCGCTTCGCAAGTCCGCTTCACTTTTCCGAACGGCCATTCTGCCGTTCCCGAAAAAACCTTCGCCGATCTCCATCTCGGATTTTTCCGCGACGGCGATCGACTCACTCTCGCCCGCTGGAAGCCGAAGCTATGATTCTCCGATGAGCGATTTTCGCATCTTCGACCTCAATCCCGAGCAGCTGCAGGCCGCGAAGCACAACGCCGGGCCGCTGCTCATCCTCGCCGGCGCCGGCACGGGGAAGACGCGCGTGATCACCGCGCGCATCGCCTGGCTCGTCGCGCATGGCGCGGATCCCGCGTCCATTCTCGCCGTCACGTTCACGAACAAAGCCGCGAAGGAAATGAAGGAGCGCGTCGCGGGCATGATCGACGCCGACGCCGCGGCGCTCGTCACCACCTCGACCTTCCACGCGCTCTGCGTGCGCATCCTGCGCGCCGACGCGCAGCATCTCGGCTACAAGCCGAACTTCAGCATCTACGACGAGAGCGACACGAACGGGCTCATCAAGAAGATCATCACGCGCACCGCGGCGCAGGATGAAAAACTCGATCCGGGTCTCGCGAAAAATCTCATCAGCAAGGCGAAGAACAACGGCTGGCGCGCTCCGGAGGACGAGGAGACGCTCGCCGGCGCGGTCTACGCCCGTTACGAAAACGAGCTGCGCGCGCTGAACGCGATGGATTTCGACGATCTGCTCGTGAATGCCGTGCGGCTCTTGAACGACTTTCCCGAAGTCCGCGAGAAGCTGCAGCGCCGCTACCGCCACCTGCTCGTCGATGAGTTTCAGGATACCAACCGCCTCCAGCTCAGCCTCGTCACCTCGCTCGCCTCGGGCTCGCCGCCGGACGTCTGCGTGGTCGGCGACGACGACCAGAGCATCTACGGATGGCGCGGCGCGGAGGTGTCGAACATTCTCGAATTCGAAAAGCATTTTCCGAATCCGACCATCGTCCGCCTCGAGCAAAACTACCGCAGCACGAACGAGATTCTGCAGGCCGCGAACCGGCTGATCCGCAACAACACGAAACGCCGCGGCAAGAATCTCTGGAGCCCGCGCGAAGGCGGCGATGCCGTCGAGATCATTGCCGTGCCCGACGACCGCGAGGAAGCCGAGTTCATCGTCAACGAGCTCGCCGCGCGCCGTGATGGCGAGACCGGCGCGTGGGAGGACTACGCGATCCTCTATCGCATGAACAATCAGTCCCGCTTCTTCGAGGAGAACCTCCGCCGCATGCGCATCCCCTACCGCGTCGTCGGCGGCAAGAGCTTCTACGACCGCCGCGAGATCAAGGATCTCATGGCCTACATGGGCGCGCTGCTCAATCCCCAGGACGATGCCGCGCTGCTGCGCATCGTGAACACTCCGCCCCGCGGCATCGGAGCGACGACCGTCGAGCTCGCGCTCGAACGCAGCACGCAAAATCGCCGCAGCCTTTTCGAGGAAATGGTCTCGCCCGAGTTTCTCGCCTATGTGACGAAGCGCGCCGCCGAGGCGATCCGCACCTTCACCGACACGCTGCAATCGGCAAAAATCCGCATCGCGACCCCCGGCGCCGACACCGCGCACATCATCAGCGAGCTGCTCATGGACTGCGGGTATTTCGACGATCTCAAGCGCTCGTGCAAGACGGCGCAGGAAGGCGACGGCCGCGAGAACAACGCGCGCGAGCTGCTGGCCAGCCTGGCCGAGCACGACAAACGCTCGCGCAAAGGCCTGCGGCATTTCCTCGACGAGGTCACTCTCGACCGCGACCGCGAGGAAAAGAAGGAGCAGGCCACCGGCGTCACGCTCATCACGCTGCACGCCGCGAAGGGCCTGGAATTCCCGCACGTCTATTTGATCGGCGCCGAGGAAGGCCTGCTGCCGCACGAGCGCTCGAAGGCCGACGACACGATCGACGAAGAGCGGCGGCTGTTCTACGTCGGCATCACGCGCGCGATGCGCTCGCTGCACATCACCCATTGCCGGAATCGCACGAAATTCGGCACGGCGACGCATTGCGAGCCGAGCCGCTTCCTCAAAGAAATCGAAGGCGACGGCGTCGTGCGGAAAAATTTCGAAGAGCTGATGAACTCCCCGGTCTCGGAGGAGCAGTTCGAAAACTCCTTTGCGCGGCTGCGCGAGATGCTCGCCGAATAAGAGCGTATGAAGTGGTCCTACAGCATCGCGAAGATCGCCGGCATCGACGTGCGCGTGCACGCGACCTTCCTGCTGCTGCTCGCGTGGTATGGCTATTCCGGCTATCAAGCCGGCGGAGCCGCGGAGGCGACACTCAGCGTGTTTTTCATCCTGCTGCTTTTCCTTTGCGTTCTGCTGCACGAGTTCGGGCACGCCTTCGCGGCCCGGGCCTATGGCATTCGCACGCCGGATATCACGCTGCTGCCGATCGGCGGCGTGGCCCGGCTCGAGCGCATGCCGGAAAGCCCCGTCCAGGAGCTGGTCATCGCCATCGCGGGTCCGATGGTGAACGTGGTGATCGCGGCGGGCCTTTGGCTGGCGCTCGGCATGCCTGCCTTGTTCGGCCGGCATTTTCCTTTCGGGAACGAGACGCGGCAATTGGCGTTCAGCCTCCTGCAGGTGAACGGAATGCTCGTGGCCTTCAATCTCATCCCCGCACTTCCGATGGATGGCGGGCGCGTCCTGCGTGCGCTGCTGGCCATGCGCATGGCACACGCCGCCGCCAGCCGCGTGGCGGCGCGGATCAGCCAGGGCATCGCCGTGGGGCTCGCGCTCATCGGTCTCTTCGGGATCCCGGACGAAGTGCGCTCCATACCTGTCCTAGGGACGATCTCGCTGCTGTTCAATTCGGGCTCCAACCCCTTCCTGCTTTTCATCGCGATGTTCGTCTTCATGGGCGCGCAGCAGGAGGCCGCCTTTGCCGGAATGCGCACCGCCGTGGCGGGAATGCGAGTGGCCGACGCGATGGTGACGCGGTTCCAGACCTTCCTGGCGGACATGCCGCTCGCGCAGGCGATGCGGGAGGCGCAGGATGATCTCCAGCCTGTCTATGCGGTGACGGACGCGCATTTGCGGACGGTCGGCATGGTGCTTCGCAATGAATTGCTGCAGGCGCATCCGGAGGCGACGCCGACCGTCGGTGAACTGGCGCGGGCCGTGCCGACCGTGCGCACGGATGCGACTTTCGAAGAAGCCTTCCGCCTCATGCAGCAGAGCGGCAGCCCCGTGCTGCCGGCGGTGAATCCCGGCGGGCAGGTCATCGGGCTGGTGAGCCTGAACCTGATCCAGGAGCGGATGCGGAAACCGCGCTGACGGACGCCAGGCTGAGTCGATATTCCGCAATCGTCCACGGCAGCGGCGCTCGATGAGCGACGCATGATTCGTCGGTCATCTGCAACCGACCTGCTCAATCGGGGCGCTTCCTTGGCAGGCATGGCGACGGAGCGCCGTGGCTACAGTTTGTTTCGTCCGTTCCCGCACGGATATTCGTGCCGGTCCGCAACGCGGATGGCAAGTTACGCGGCGAGCGGGGCGGCGGGGCCGTGGGTCGGGAGCTGCGGAGACGGCGGCTCGTGGAGCTCGGCGGCGGTGTGCTTGCGGGCGAGGAGCATGTAGATCGCCGGGACCACGAAGAGCGTGAAAACGGTGCCGATGACCATTCCCGTGCAGAGGACGATGCCGATGCTGTTCCGAGCGCCCGCACCCGGACCGTGCGCGATGACGAGCGGAAAATGGCCGACGACGGTCGCGGCCGTGGTCATGAGAATCGGACGCAGGCGGGTGCCAGAGGCCTCGACGATGGCGCGAAGTTTATCCAGGCCGGTTTCCTGAAGATGGTTCGCGAAGGAGACGATGAGAATGCCGTTTTTCGCGACAAGACCGACGAGCGTAATGAGACCGACCTGGCTGTAGATATTCAGCGAAGTGAAGCCAAAGAACGTGAAGAGCATGGCGCCGGCGAGCGCGAGCGGAACGGAACCAAGCAGGATGATGAAGGGATCGCGGAAGCTTTCGAACTGCGCGGCGAGCACGAGATAGATGAGCACGAACGCAAGCGCGATCAGCGGGAGGAATTTGCTGCCTTCGACGCGGAGTTGGCGGGCTTTACCGGCGTAATCGATGCTGAAATCCGGCGGCAGGATTTTTTTGGCCTCGGTTTCGAGAGCCTTCAAGGCGCTATCGAGCGGCACGCCGGGAGGCAGGACGCCCTGAATGCGCACGGCGTTGAGCTGCTGGAAGCGCTTGAGCTCGCGCGGCTGCGCCGAGGTCTGGATCGTGGCAAAGGTGGAAAGCGGAACGAGCTTTCCTTGCGGGCCGGTCACGTAGATGTCGCCGAGCTGGTCGGTATTCAATCGGCTCACGCGCTTGATCTGCGGCACGACCTTGTAGCTGCGACCGTCGCTGCTGAAGCGGTTCACCCAATTGCCGCCAAGCATGGTCGAGAGGTCGGCTCCGACCTGGCTGAGGTCGATGCCTTGCGCGCGAACCTTGTCGCGATCGAAGACGACCTCGGCCTGGGGCTGGTCGTATTTGAGATCGGAATCGGCGAATCGGAAAAGGTGGCTCTCATTCGCGGCCTGCACGAGTTTGTTGGCGATCTCGAGCAAAACCTTCGGCTCGGCGGTGGAGCCGATAACAAAGTCCACGTCGAATTGCTCGCCGCCGGGAAGCGGTGAAGGCGTGATGGGAATGATGCGAATGCCGGGAACCTTGCCAAACTCGGCGGCGGCGGCGAATCCGATCTGCTCGGCGGTGCGCTTGCGTTCATTCCAAGGCTTGAGGACCATGCCGCTGAAACCGTTCGAGGGCGTGAGCAGGAGTTCGAAGATGCTCGCTCCCTCGGAGAAGGTGTGAAAGACGTCGTAAATCTTTCCACTGAAAATCTGGGTCTGCTCGAGCGTGGAGTTCGTGGAACCTTGCACGATGCCGAAAACGACGCCCTGGTCCTCGGGAGGCGCGAGATCCTGAGCCGAAAAGATATAGAGTCCGGGAAGAATGATGAAAAAGATGGCGCCCCAGACCACGAAGATGGCCGGGCGGTAGTTCATCGCACGCGTCAGCAGGGCAATATAGCCACGGCGAATGGAGTCGAACCGACGGTTGACGAATCCCGCGAAGCCGCGCTCGGTGTCGCCGGCGCGGAGAAGCTTCGAGCCGAGCATGGGGGAGAGCGTGAGAGCAACGATGCCGGAAATGACCACGGCACCGGCCAGCGTAAAGGCAAACTCCCGGAAGAGCGCGCCGGTGAGACCGCCTTGAATGGCGACGGGAGTGTAGACAGCGACGAGCGTGATCGTCATCGCAATCACGGGGCCGACGAGTTCGCGGGCTCCGATAATCGCGGCGGCGAAGGGAGTTTTTCCCTCGTGCATGTGGCGCTCGATATTTTCCACGACGACGATGGCGTCGTCCACGACAAGACCGACGGACAGAACGATGGCGAGAAGGGTAAGAAGATTCAGCGTGAATCCCGCCATGGCCATGAGGGCACAGGCACCGATGAGCGAGATCGGAATGGCGATCACGGGAATGAAAACGGCGCGGACGGAGCCCAGAAAAAGAAAGATGACGATGATGACGATCGCCAGCGTCTCGGTGAGCGTCTTGATGACGTCGTGGATGGCGTTGTCGATGTAGACGGTGGAATCGTAGGCGACGTCGGCGCGCATGCCCGCGGGAAGCGCGGCCTTGATCTGCGGCATGAGGTTGCGCACGGCCTTGATCACGTCGAGCGTGTTCGCGGTCGGCAGCACCCATACGCCCATGAAGGTGGCGGTCTGGCCGTCGAAGCGGACGGCTTGCTCGTAACCTTCGGCGCCGAGGTCGACATCGGCGATCTCGCCAAGGCGGACGACGGTGTTGCCGGATTGCTTGACAACGAGGGCGCGGAATTCCTCCGGCGTTTTCAGATCGGTATTGGCAACCAGATTGACCGCGACCATGGAGCCCTTCGTGCTCCCGAGGGCGGACAGATAATTGTTCGCGGTCAGCGAGGCCCGGACGGCGGAGGGCGAGATGCCCAGCGACGCCATCTTGTCGGGTTTGAGCCAGATGCGCATGGCGAAGGTGCGGTTGCCGAGGATGTCGGCGCGCTGCACGCCATTGATGGCGGTGATCTTCGGCTGCACCACGCGCAGAAGATAGTCGCTGATCTGGCTCGCGTTCATCGTGTCGGACGCGAAGCCGATATACATGCCGGCGATCTGGTTGTCGGCGAGTTCCACGTCGATGATCGGCGCCTCGGCCTCGGGCGGGAGGTCGTTGCGCACCTGTGCGACCTTCGCCTGGATCTGGGTCAGCGCGGCGTTGATGTCGAAGTTAAGCTTGAGATGAACGGTGATCGTGCTGACGCTCTGCGCGCTGGAGCTCTCGATGTAATCGATGCCATCCGCGCTCGCGATGACCTTCTCGAGCGGCGTGGTGATGAAGCCGCGAACGAGGTCGGCGTTCGCGCCGACATAGGCCGTGGTAATCTTGACGACGGCAATGTCGCTGCGCGGATACTGCCGCACCGCGAAGCTGCGAATCGACTGCAGTCCCGCGATGAGGATGATGAGATTAACGACGAGCGCCAGGACCGGCCGCCGAACAAAGAGGTCGGTGAACTTCATCGGGAAGCGTCAGCTGTCGGCGGGCGTGGGCGCTCCGCTATTCGACGGCTGCGCGGCGTTGTTGCGCTGAATCGCGGCCCTCGGCGCGAGCTTGAATCCGCCCGATGTCACGACTTCCTCGCCGGATTTGATGCCCGACACGACCGCCACCTGGTCGCCGCGGCTGGCTCCGAGTGTCACAATCTGCTGCCGCACGCCGTCGTAGCCCTTGCCTTCCGGATCCTTCATTTTTTCGACGACGTAAACCGAATCGCCATAGGGAGCGTAGTTGATGGCGGTTGCCGGGAGCGCCAGCACTTTTTCCTTCGTCGGGAGCACGACGTCGGCGGTGACAAACATGCCGGGGCGCAATTTCTGGCCCGGATTTGCCAGCGTCGCCTGCACCAGCACATTGCGGGTGGCTTCATCGATGACGGCATCGACGGAGGTGATTTTTCCCTCGAACGTTTCGTCGGGAAGTCCGTCGGCCTTCACTTTGACCACGCCTCCCACCGCCAAATCCTTCAGCCGCTGCTGCGGCAACGAAAAATTCACGTAGATCGGATCGAGCGATTGAAGGGGAACGACGGGATCGCCGCTCTTCATGTATTGGCCGAGATTCACCTGCCGGATGCCGAGCACGCCGGTGAAGGGCGCGCGGATCAGCTTCCGCTCGATGGTGGCTTTGATTTCCGCGACGGCGGCCTCGGCCTCTTTGTCTTCGGCTTCGGACGTGTCGTAGTCGGATTGCGCGGAGACACGTTTTTGGAGCAGCCCTTTTTGACGGTCGAGATTCGAGCGCGCGAGCTGTCGGCGGGCCTCCGCGGACTTCAACTGCGCCTCCTCCTGTTTCGTGTCCAGCTTGAGGAGCGGATCGCCTTGCTTGATGTGGCGACCGGATTCGAAAGTGATTTTTTCCACGATCCCGGGCAGATCCGTGCTCACGGTCACGCCATTGACGGACTGGACCGTGCCCACCGCGTTGAGCGTGGGCTGCCATGCCTCTTCCCGGACGACGAGCGATGTCACCGCGATCGGTGGCGGGCTCCACTTCATGCCCGCGAAACCGGCAATCTGGCGAACCTTGAAGAATATCAGCGCGCCAATGATCACGGCCAAGACCGCGATCACCAGCACTACTGAAACAAGCGTCTTGCTTTTACGCATACGCGACCGTGTTACCGGACGCGTCGTGCCCACTCGCTGGAGAGTGCGCGGCTTTCTTTTCGGCCACCAGGCCGGCTTTGATCTTCGCGGTGAGGCGCAGGAACTCAGTCTGCTCTTCGGTGGAAAGGTTCGAAGGAACGGAAGCAATGATGCGGAAATAGCCGGGCAGGACCTGTTTCAAGAGCTCGCGGCACTCGGGCGTGCTCACCACGCGCATCGAGCGGCGGTCGGTCGGGTCGAGCGTGCGACCCACGTAGTTGTCGCGCTCGAGCGTATCGAGCAGACCCGTCATCGTCGCGCGAGTGACACCGATCATTTCGGCGAGCTCGGACGGCTTGCGAACGATGCTCTCGTCGATGCCGAGCAAAAGCATGACGGCAAAACGGCCGGGTGTGATTTTGTGAGCTCCCAGATAAGAAGCCTCGATCGAAGATACCGCTTCGCCCGTGCGAAGAATATCTAAAAACAAATCACATGCAGCAGAATCTATTCCAGGCTGAGTTTTGGCAATTTCCTGAAGAAAGTCGTAGCGAGGCAGTTCGTTTAACATGAATTTTTGGTTTTGTTGTAGTGTGACAGTTAACTTGATTAATGGATTACTTCCTTAGAAATAAGGGCGCGTATGGGAGGGCGCAAGGTTTTTTATAGCAAATTTGTTTTTTAGGGAACTCTCATTAAAAGAGCGAGGCTTCCACAAAATACGTTTCGTAAAATTCGAAATCAAATAGCCGTGCGGACGCGATGTCGAAAGCGGCCCGTGGTGTCATGCACCGGAGATTATCGCGGTTTCTGCACGAGGTGTTCCACTCACACGCCCCGGAATCTTGCGCGGCGCACGCATCCAAGGGGCAATTGGATACTCGCCGCAAACTAAACTGCCTCGCAGCAGGAAATAAGAAGCGAGCCGACACTCGGATTCGAACCGAGGACCGACGGTTTACAAAACCGTTGCTCTACCACTGAGCTATGCCGGCGAAACGAGTTCACGAACTCTCATGTCATGCCTGCGGCGTCAATCCGTATTTACCGCTCGGAATCATCTCTCGCTCCAGAGATATTCACCTCTAGCTGTGGATAATCAGCGCAGGGCGAGCTCAAATGGGTCCGATCGCACAACTGAGATCGAGACGATCGATTTGCTGGAAAGATACGCGCGCCCCGCGTTCGTGGGCTCGATTCTCCTAGCTGGCTGCATTGTTCTCAACTCCGCAATTCGCGGTTCGAGAAACTCGCCGAAGTAGCATCTTCATCGAGAACAAAATTACTGCAGTGAGATCGAGTGCGGGCCGGATGGCACGTCCTTCCTTCGTTCTTTTACGTAATTCGTGAACACGTCCTAGTGGATGCGGCGAGGCGGCTCGTGCGTGAGCGAGCCGAAGCCACGTCTGTCCCGCCGGAGATTCAGGCCGCCGCGCGGGTTCTAGTTGAACGGATGGAAAACCATCCCAAAAAAGAAGAGTGGAATGTAACGGGGCCGTTGGCGGCGCAAGCCACCGCCTTCCTTGAATGGTTGGAAAACGAACCCATGCTTCTCATGGAAACGTTCCGAAATCTGATTAGGCCCATCTATTCTGAGATTAAGAATTGGCCGCCAGCCAAAGGCCTGATCAAGTTCTTGGGGTTGGGGCGGAGTAAGGAATGATCTTGGTATCAGAACAGGCCGCGATAGGTGCCGGCGACGAGGGTTCGAATGTCCAGAAATTCTTGCCGAGTGGCGCGAGGTCGTCGGGGCTGTAGGCGCCGGTGAGGCGTGGTAATAACCCACATTTATAACACTCCTTGTGTCGTCTAAAATATGGACATCTCCACCAAAACTGTCCCTTTCATGTCCACGACTACATTACCAACTGTGAATGAGCCGGCTGGTTTCTTAGGCTAACTGGCAGCGGCGTCCGTGCGAAAAATCGCCGCCGCTTCGGTGCGATTGCGCACGCCGAGCTTATGGAAGGCATTTTCCAAGTGCCGCTTCACCGTGCCTGCTGAAATCGCCATCCGTCCCGCGATTTCCTCATTGTGCATCCCTGTAACCGCCCAACCGAGCACCTCGCGCTCGCGCCTCGTGACGCTTGCGCCGGCCGGCAGCGGATCCTTCGAGTGGCGCAGGGCGATCACGCCGCCTCCGGTGCCATCCGGAATGAACCAAAACTCGACCCGCTGACCGCTGCCGTTCCTGACCAGTGGCGCCGCCGCACCGCCACGCAGCCAATCCCTCATCGTTACCGGTAGCGAGCGGGTGGCTTGAAGCGTGAATCCGAACGCCCGCGCCACGTTTGCGCGCGTCTCCGCTGACCACATTTTCACCCGCCCTCGGCCATCGACCACGATTACATCCCCTTTCATCGCCCGGGTCGCGGCCAATCGCACCGCATCCGCCGCGCGCGCCTCCGCCCAGATCGCCGGTAAATGCGTGGCCAGCAGCGTGAGCAGCACGCGCTCCTCTTCGGCAAACTTCCGCCACGGCCGCATCACGCACGCTGACGTCGGTGTGCCCGGACCGAGCACTAAGTTAATTCCGAGATCGTCTTCCTGACCCAGTAGGCGAAAGCATTTTTGGAAACAGTCCGTGCGTTCCCACCGAGCCCAGGAGGCGGAGTCCGAGACCGTCACAGCGCGCCTACTCCGATGTGAAACGGCCGGGTGGGAAGAGAGATCCTTCATGGTCAAATCCCGCGTCCGGACCACCGCCGCCGGGTCAGAACAGCGCATTGCGCGGAGATCCGGCCCAAACCCCACGATCACGAAATCTCCCGGAACCAGCGCTCCCACCCCCTCCACAAGCGCTCCTTCCATGTCGCCGGCCCGAGCCCGCGCTCGCAAATTTGCAACCGTCCGGTCCAACCGGTCGATGTCTCCCCATCGCAATCGAATGAAATCTGTCGCCTTCACCTTTCATTAATACGCGCCTCACTTCGCGTTCGCTCTTCCTGATTTTCTCTTTATTATGAGCAGAAATGTGCCGATCGGCACATTGTTTTCGCATGCGGCTTGACAGAAATTCCCTCTATGCCGAACCACGACCATCTTCCGGATTTCGCACGCGCGCTCCGAGCGCCATGAAATTGCCGGCTATGCTAAGCCCACGCCCGCGCTCCGTGTCCCGCTATCGCGCGCCCGGCGGACGGTCCGCCTCCTTCGTTCGAGTGGGCGGGCAGATGTTCGATCTCGACACATTGCTGGCGCCCGGCAGCGGATTCACCATCAGGAGCGCTGACGGAATCAACGCCTCCGGCCAGATCGCAGCGACCGGCACGAACGCTCGCGGCCAGACGCGTGCCCTCCTCCCCACGCCCATTCCCGACGCCGCGAGCGCGCCCGTCCTTCGCCTCCGAGGCAAAAAACGCCTCACCAAGACGCATTCCCGCCTCATCCTCTGCGGTACCAGCACCGACGCCATTCGCGTCGAGTCCAAAGCTGGCAAAAGCAGGTTCAAGAAGGCCAAAGGCACCGCGGCACGCTGGAAGATTCCGCCTCACGACCCCGCGCATCGTCGTCAAAGGTCGCGCCACCGGTTCAGGCGGCACTTCGAAAACCCTTTGGGTTAAAATCAACCTCCGCGGGTGATCGCGGCACTTTCCGAATCTAACCGGCCATGACAACAGTCCTCCGCTCCCATCTCACCGCCGCGCTATTTGTCTTCGCCGCCGCCGGTCCCGCCGCGGCTGCCGGTGCTCTGGACCCGACTCTGACTGCCAACGCGGACGCGACCGTCTATGGGCTGATCCCCCAGATCGACGGACGGATCCTCGTTTCCGGCGCTTTTACTGCGATCAATGGCCAGTCGCGCGTCCGTCTCGCGCGGCTGGCGGCTGGCGGCACGATCGATCCCTCGTTTGCACCCCTCGCGAATGACCTCGTTTTCACCTTCCTTGTTCAGTCCGACGGCAAAGTCCTTGCGGGGGGGCTTTTTACTCAAATCGCCAGCCAACCGCGCAACCGCCTCGCCCGCCTCGAGGCCGACGGCGCACTCGATGCATCGTTCGACCCGGATGCGAATGGCCCTGTTTATTGCGCGGTGCCGCAGGCTGATGGCAAGGTGCTCCTGGCTGGAAATTTCACTCAGATCGCCGGCCAGCCGCGCAACCGCGCGGCCCGCCTGAATGCCGACGGCACGCTCGATGCCGGATTCGATCCCAACGTGAACGGCGAGGTGGACGTTGTGGCCGTTCAACCCGATGGCAAGGTGCTCATCGGTGGATTATTCAGCCAGATCGGCGGCCAGCCGCGCGGTCAAGCCGCGCGCCTCAATGTCGATGGCACCCTGGACCCATCGTTCAATCCCAACGCGAACGCCGGCGTTTTCAACCTGGCCGTGCAAGCCGACGGGAAAATCATCCTCGGCGGATATTTCACTCAAATCGGTGGCCAGCCACGCAATCACATCGCCCGCTGCAATCTCGACGGCACGCTAGACACCTCGTTCGATCCCGATGCGAATGGCAACGTTTTCAGCGTGGTTCTGCAGACCAACGGCGGGATCATCCTCGCTGGACAATTCACTCAAGTCGGCGGCCAGCCCCGAAACCGCGTCGCGCGGGTGGACGCGGGGGGCACCCTGGACCCCTCGTTTAATCCCGACGCGAACTCCACCGTCAATACCGTCTACTTGCAGGCCGACGGCCGGGTTCTCCTGGGCGGCGATTTCACTCAAATCGGCGGACTTCCCGCCGCCCGCATCGCCCGGGTTCTCAATGATCCGGCCACACAGCATCTCACGATCACCAGCGCCAATCGTGTCCTTTGGCTGCGCGGCGGCGCCTCTCCCGAGGCCACGAGCGTCACCTTCGAGCTCTCGACGGATGGAGGATTCGTCCCCCTTGGCGCAGGAACCCGCACGACGGGGGGCTGGGAACTCGACGGCCTTGCGCTCCCCGCCGCTGGCATCATCCGCGCCCGGGCTCGGACTATGGGTGGCTTTGGGAATGACTTCACAGCGCTAGTGGAATCCCGGTCCAGCTTCACTTTTTCCGGCCCTATCCCAACGATTGCCGCCAAGGGCAAAGCCACCATAAAAACGAGTCGCAAACGCGTCACCCTCCGCGGCACCTCCACCAACGCCACCAGCGTCGAATTTAAGGCCCGCAAAGGCGGCTTCAAACCCGCCAAGGGCCCCGTCGCCAATTGGAAAATCCTCCTCCGCATCGAGTCCAAACGCTCCGTCGCCAAGATTCGCGCCGTCGGACCCGGAGGCACGTCTGCTCCCCTCAAAATCAAGGTTCTGCAAAGATGAATGCGACTACAAACGCATCAAATCCCGGCCTGCCGCCGACTGAGGTCCGTCGTCCAGGGCCTTCCTCGCTCGCTCTCTTGATCGTTCTCTCCGCGATCGGCTCGGTATTCGGAGGCAACGACCGATCCGGCGCCAGCGCGACGGGTGCACCCGCCGCCCTCCCGGCCTCGGACTGGAGTGGCATCCGCGCCGCCTACGAGGCCGGACGACTCCAGATCGTCGAGCAGTCGGACGGCCACCACACCGCGCGCAACCCCGGCCAGGCCTGGCACACCCGCTTCGACGGGCGCGGATTTCACGTGGAGCCCGCCGCCGCCGATTGGCGCTGGGGCCTCGCCTTGCGCGCTTATGATGCCGGGGAGGGTCACCGCGTCCAGTTGCGCGCTCCCGCATCCGTGACCGCCGAGGCGAACCGGCTCGCCACCCGATGGGATGACGTGCTCTCCGAGTGGTTCGTCAACGGTAGCAACGGTCTCGAGCAGGGCTGGACGATCGCCCGCAATCCAGTCCCCTCGGCTGACACTCCGCTCCGCCTCGAGCTCGGCGTCACCGGCGGTCTGGCTGCCCGCGTCTCGTCCGATGGCAAACAGGTCACCTTTGCGAACGGCTCCGGCCCCGCCGTCGTCACCTACGCCGGCCTTCGCGCCTGGGATGCGGACGGCCGTGACGTGCCCGTGCGTTTCGCGGCCTTGGAGAGCCGTTCATCGAGTGCCACGACCGGCCGGTTCGCGGTGGAGGTCGACACTCGCGGCGGCCGTTATCCGCTCACCATCGATCCCGTTGCACAACAGGCCTACGTGAAGGCATCCAACACCGATGCCGGCGACCTGTTCGGCAGAAGCGTGGCGATCTCTGGCGATACGGTCGTCGTCGGGGCGCCGGGCGAAGATGGCGACGGCATCGCGGCATCCGGCACGAGCGACGGGACCAACGGCGACCCGACCGACAATTCCATCGCCACGGCTGGCGCGGCCTACGTGTTCGTCCGCTCCGGCGGAGGCTGGGCGCAGCAAGCGTATCTCAAGGGCGTCGTCTATCCCTTCATCGCACCAGCGGTGAACGACGGTTTCGGCGCGTCGGTCGCGATCGTGGGCGATACGATCGTCGTCGGCGCAAGCGGTAAAACCTCAAACAAGGGTGCCGCCTTTGTCTTCACCCGATCCGGAGGCTCCTGGTCCGCGGCCCCAGTTCGCCTTCTGGCCTATCCGACTCCCGACGAGTCGGGTTCGTTCGGCTTATCGGTGGGAATTTCGGGCGACACCATTGTCGTGGGTGCGATTGATTCTCCTGCTCCGGGATCCTACATTGGCCGGGCTTGCGTGTTCGTTCGCACGGGGACGAATTGGTCCTTGCAGGCTAACCTGCAAGCCTCGAACCCCGAATCACTTGACGCCTTCGGCAGCTCCGTGGCCATATCCGGTGAGACGCTCGTCGTCGGAGCGCCGAATGAGGGCAGCAGCGAAACGGGAACCGAAGGAACGGGAGCCAACAACAATTCACCGCAATCTGGCGCGGCTTATGTTTTCATCCGCGCGGGCGGCTTCTGGAGCCAACAGGCCTACGTGAAGGCCTCGAATACCGGACAATACGACCGGTTCGGGACGTCCGTCGCTCTCGAAGGCAACACGCTCGTCGTCGGCGCCAACTTGGAAGGAAGTGCCACTCAGGAGGTCAATGGGGACCAATCCGACAATAGCCAGTTGGGTAACGGCGCGGCCTATGTCTTCGAACGCAATGGCGATTCTTGGCGCCAGACGACCTACTTGAAGGCTTTCGAGCGAAGCGTGCATAGCGGATTCGGCGGATCGGTCGGCCTGTCCGGAAATCGTATTGTCGTCGGCGCTCCGTATGAAACCGGTGAATTTGGCGAAAGCGGAGCAGCCTACACTTTCGAGCGCACGGGCGCATCGTGGAAGCCGTTTGCCTCCCTGAGAGCGTCCCACCCCGATGCAAGCGATGACTTCAGCTCGAGCGTCGCGATCTCCGGCAACACGGTGGTCGTCGGTGCCCGCGCCGAGGACAGCATCCGGGTGGGCATCAACGGAAACGAGACCGACAATAGTGCGGCCGACGCTGGAGCCGCCTACATCTTCACCCTCACGCCGCCCCCGTCCGTCCGCGGCACCGCAGCACCCGCCGTCCGCGTGAAGGGCAAAAAGACCCTCCGCACCACCGCCGCCCGCGTCGTGATCAAAGGCACCGCCACCGACCCGGACGCCGACCTGACCCGCGTGGAAGTCAAAGTCGGCAAGGCCAAATGGAAAAAAGCCCGCGGCTTGGAAAAATGGCGCTTCGTCGTGCGCGGCCTGAAACTCGGCCGCACGAAAATCAAGGTCCGCGCCCTCGATGCCACCGGCCGCTATTCCTCACCCGTCAAGCTCACCATCTTCCACCGCTAAAATCCGTCCACTTGAATCCCTGAGGCAAACGGAATTATGAAAAAACGACCTGCCTTTTTCCGTGCCGCCCGACTCCTGCCCGCGCTCGTTGGCCCGGTTTTCGTCCACGCCGATCCCATCACCTGGCTGGCCGCGCCTTCCAATGCCGACTGGTCCACCTTCACCAACTGGTCGCCCGGTCTTGTGCCGAACAGCCCGGCCGATACAGCCGTCTTCGCGGGCACGGCGACACCCGGGGTTTCGCTGTCGGCATTCGCGACCGTCAACGGGATCACGTTCACTCCCGCCGCAGCCGCCAATCCCTTTACCATCACGGTGCTGCGATCAAACGCCTCCGTGGTGCTCGAACTCAGCGGCGCGGGCATCATCAACAACTCCGGGACCACGCAGAGCTTCGTGGCCGGCGCCACCGCGTCGGGTGTGCAAGGCAACATCCGCTTTTCAAACGCCGCCACAGCCGGCACGCAGACGTCGTTCCTCACGATCGGCGGCGCCGACGGGTCCGGCGGAGGCGAGATTGACTTTGTCGGCACGGCGACCGCCGGCGCCGCGACGTTCACGAATCGCGGAGCTGTGGAGGCCTTTTCCTCCGGCGGCTCCACGACTCTTACCGAGGACGCTACTGCCGACACCGCGACGTTCGCCGCCGAGGGCAGCACCGTCGCCGACGCACGGGGCGGTCTCACGGCCTTCACTGGCAACGCCCGCGCGGGCAGCGCCACCCTGATCACCCTCGGAGGCAGCAATGACGGCGAAGGCGGCACAACGTCCTTTAGCGGCTCCGCCGATGGCGGGAACGCGCGCGCCATCACGCAGGGGAACGGCCGTTTCGACATCAGCGGGATCACCGCAGGCGCTTTGCAAATCGGCTCGATCGAAGGCAGCGGCTACTATTATCTCGGCGGTAAGCGGCTCACCGCCGGTGGCAATGGCCTCAGCACCACGGTCACCGGGATTCTCTTCGACGCCGGCAACGGCGGATCACTCGCGAAGGTCGGCGCGGGCACGCTCACCCTCATGCAGAGCAATTCCTTCTCCGGCGGCGTCTCGGTCTCCGGCGGTCGGCTGCAGGCCGCTGCCAACGGAGCCCTGGGCACGGGCGCGGCCACCATCACCGGCGGCACCCTCGAAATCGCCGCGGATACCGCGGTGGCGAACGCGATTACCCTCACGGCCGGCACGCTCGCCGTCAACGGCACCACCCAGACCGGCCAGCTCACCCTGACCGCCGGCACAATTACCGGCACCGGCACGATCAATCAGCCCTTCACCCTCGGGCAGAACCTCACCCTCGCGCCGGGCAACGGCCCGGGCACCCTCCATACCGTCGGTGAGAACTGGGCCGGCGGCGGGCGCTATCTTTGGGAGTTCAATCGCGTGACGGCCGCCGGCGGGAATCAAACCAGCCTGCGCGGCCTCGACCTCGGCGCGGACTTTCTCGCCCTCGCCGGCCAGCTCTCGATTACCGCGACCAGCGCCGATCCCTTCCGTCTTGACCTCGCAGGCCTCGATCTCGCCGGCGCTCCCGGCGCGGTGGACGGCTGGGATCCCAACCGCAGCTACCAGTGGACCCTCGCGACGGCCAGCGGCGGCATCTTCGGCTTCGCGACGGACAAATTTGCCCTCGACGCGACTGCCTTTGCCGCCGCGAACGCGGTCAACGGCATTTTCTCCCTTGGCCAGACGGGCAACGATCTGGTGCTCAGCTACGTCGCGGTTCTCGAGCCCACGACCTTCGCCCTGCTCGCCATCGGCGGCCTGGCGATCGCCGGGCTTCGCACCCGATTCCGTCGCCAAAGTCGAAAATCCGCATTCCCGATTTCGCCGTCCCCAATGAAAACCGCCATCCACTGCCTCGCCCTCGCCGCCGCGATCCATCTCGTGCCCGCCTCCGCCCAGGCCGCTGGCGCGCAAGGGTGGACGGCCACCTCCCTCCACCCCGCCGGCGCGACCTCTTCCTATCTCCGGGCCACCACCGGCACGCAACAGGCAGGCGTCGCCTATTTCAGTCCCGGCTTCTCCACCCCGCACGCGGGCATCTGGGCCGGCTCGCCCGCCAACTTCGTGGACTTGCATCCCTCCGGCGCGACCTCCTCCGTGCTCGATGCGACCAACGGTGCCCAGCAGGCCGGCTCCATCACCGTCCCCATTCCCGTGCCGATCCCCGCGCCGCCCTACGTTCAAATCGAATACCACGAATTCGCAGTCATGTGGGCCGGCACTGCCGCCAGCGCCGTCAATCTGCACCCCGCGACCGCGACCACTTCCCATCTCCGTGCCATCGCCGGCACCCAGCAGGCGGGCTATGCTGTGACCGACAATTCCGAACACGCGGTCGTCTGGGCCGGCACCGCCGCCAGCTTTCAGGACATTCATCCCGACGGCTCGACCGAGTCCTTCCTCACCGCCACCACCGGCACTCAACAAGCAGGCCGCGCCACCTTCAACGGCCACGCCCACGCGGGTATCTGGGCTGGCACCAAACAGAGCTTCGTGGATTTAAATCCCTCTGGCGCGAGCGCCTCATACGTCGCTGCCACTACCGGCGCCCAACAGGCGGGAGGGGCCACGATCAACGGTGACTCCCACGCGGGCACCTGGGTCGGCACCGCCGCCAGCTTCACGGATTTGAATCCCGCTGGCACCACCTCTTCCGAACTCTACGCCACCACCGGCACCCGGCAGGCCGGCTATGCCTACATCAACGGCGAATCGCACGCGGGCATCTGGGCCGGCACCGCCGCCAGTTTCGTCGACCTCCATTCTGTCCTTCCCGCTGCCTACACCTCTTCCGCGGCCTATGCGATCTGGACCGACGGCGTCACCATTCTTGTCGCCGGCGACGCCGAAAATGCTGTGGCCAACCGCCAGGAAGCCATGCTCTGGCGCTTCACCTTCGTCGCCCCCACCGTCCGCGTCTCCGGCAAGCATACCCGCCGCGTCGCCGCCACGAAGCTCACCTTCAAAGGCACCGCCGCCGATGCGAACGGCGACCTCGCCCGCGTTGAAGTCAAAGTCGGCAAGGCGAAGTGGAAAAAGGCGCGCGGACTGGAAAAGTGGCGCTTCGTCGCTTACCATCTGAAAATCGGCCGGACGAAAATCCAGGTTCGCGCCACCGATACCACGGGTCTCCGTTCAAGCCCCGCCAGGCTCACGATCATCCGCCAGTCCCACTGAAATCCAGTCATGAAAATCCCATCAACAACGCTCGCCATCGCAGTCCTTGCCCTTTCGCTCGCGACCGCCCGCGCCGTCGTGCATCCCGTTCCCGTGGACGGCAACGGCTACTTCCACCTGAACAGCGGCCAGGGCCCCTACGTCGGCTATTCGCCGGACACCTACAATCCCGCCGTCCCGATCAGCCTCTTCGTCTGGATGCACGGCTGCGGCGGCATGGCCGAAGGCGACATGTATGCCGTCGCCCCCTTCGCAACCCGTGCGACGCAAAGTTACGTCGCCATTTCCGTCGGCGGGCGCGACGGGGAGTGCTGGGATGTTAACGCCGACACGGCAAAAGTCCTAGCCGCCATCGCGGATGTCTCGCGCTACTTCAATATCAACCCCCGCAAGGTCTACTTGGGCGGTTACTCCTCCGGCGGCGACCTCACTTACCGCGTGGGCTTGGAGCACGCGGAACTCTTCGCCGGACTCCTCGCCGAAAACACCGATCCCTTCCGTGACACCGGCTCTACCGCTGCGGCCCTCATTGCCGCCGCCGCATGGAGAATCAATGTCGCCCACCTCGCCCATACCGAGGACGACGTTTACCCGATCGGCACCGTCCGCGCCGATCTCGCCACCCTCTCCGCGAACGGCTTCCCCGTCGTGAAAATCGAAAAGCCCGGCCACCACTACGACGCAAGCGACTTCATGGCTGGCACAGGAACCGATTACGACCGCATCGCCTTCCTGCTCCCCTACCTCGATGCAGGCTGGGTCTCGCCCGCTACCTTCGCCCCGCGGATCGACATCGCGAAGACCAAGTTAAAGACGAAGAAACTGAAATTCGTCCTGCGCGGCACCGCGAAATTTGCGATCCGCATCGAATACAAAGCCGGCAAAGGCGGATTCAAAAAACTCAAGGGCTCCCCTACGAACTGGAAGCTCAAGCTCGCGCTGAAAACCGGTCGTAACATCATTCGCATCCGCGCCATCGGCGTCGGCGGCAGGTCCGCCCCGGTCACGATCGTCATCATCAGCAAAAGGTAGCTGCTTTTTCGTTCACAGTCCTCTTTGAGGCTATCCAGCGTTCGCATTTTCAGTGCCACCTTAACCATCGCATCGTGGAGCGACTGGTCCGCGAGGAGCATCGCGCGACTGCTGTCGATCTCGCCCGATGCCGATCACGGAGCTTCACTTGCCGATTTGCCGCTGTGGGCAGAGTCTGTGCTCCACATCCAAGTTGCGCCGTTGCGATGATGCTTGGGAGATTCACATCGCCTCCGAAATAGCCGATTTGATATCGCGCGGCTTTTGCTCACCTTCGAAAATCCCATTCTCGTCATTGATCAAAGAAACGGTCGAGCCGCTATTTGCCTCTCATTCTGCCGCTGCCAAGCATTTCGGATTTCATCCCAACTACCTCTATCAGGCACCGGGGATACGCCGAACAACGCTCCGCAATCTTTGCCGCTTGGCTGCAGGGATGTCGCTCCATTTGAGCGATCTGGTATTCGCTTCAACCGATTCATTAAAACCCGTCCTCACGACAGTCCCTACCATTCCTTCATTTAAGCGCAGAATCCGCCATTCTTCACGCCAGCTTGAACTCCAGCTCTCCGCTTCCCTCGAGCAGGATGGGCCGCCTAGCTCCATTCGTGCGACAGCAGCCAAAATTTCCGCATCGCGCACGACGATTCAAAAACACTGCCCCGATAAATTTCGGCGGATCAGGTTCAAGTATCTCGCCCATCGATCCAAAAAGGCCATAAACAGCCGAGTGAAGATTCGGAAAGCGATCCGAATGTTGATGGACGGAGAAAAGAACGATCTATCAGCTTGGTCCGTTATTCGGAGACTCGGCTTCGTCCGCTCTTACGAAGAGATGCACTCTATCATCGATGAAGTTTATCCCCAGCCATGATCCTGCCCCCGATAATGGAAGCATAACTTTGCCGATGTCGCGTTGGAACCATAACCCTGCCGTTGCGGCAATGTTATGGTTCCGATGGCAAAACCATTCCCGCTTCCTACGCGGAAACACGCATCGGCATGATGACGTAGAGGAAGTCGGAATTGATCTTCAATACGCCGGGGCTCATCTCGTCGATGAGATGGAGATGAATCTCGTCGTTCGAGAGCGCCTTGAGCGGATCCATCAGATACTCGGGATTGAATGCGATCGAGAAATCGCGGCCGCGGTAAGCGACCGCGAGCGATTCCTTGGCTTCGCCGATTTCCGGCGTGTTCGAGGTGACCTCGATATTGTTCTTCGAGAAGTTCAGCCGGATCGAGCTCGTCTTGTCACTGCTCAGCAACGAAACGCGCCGCACGCAGGTCAGGAACGTCTCGCGCTCGAGGACGATGACTTCCTTCACATCCTCGCTGGAGGGGATGACCTGCTTGTAATTCGGGTAGTTGCCGTCCACGAGTTTGGAAACGAGCAGCGAGCCATTGAGCTCGAAGGAAACGAGGTTGTCGCTCACCGAAAGCGTGATTTCGCCGTCATCGACGAGCAGGCGCTGGAGTTCGTTGATCGCCTTGGTCGGCACGATGAAATCGAGGTCGAGCTTGCCGGCAAGTTCGGCGTCGATCGTTTCCTCAAAAAGTGCGAGCCGGCGACCGTCGGTCGCGACGAGCTTGAGCGTGTTTTCCTTGAACGAAAAAAGAATGCCGTTCAGCACATAGCGAGTCTCGTCCATCGAGATCGCGTAAGAGGTTTTGCGCAGGCCATCCTTCAGCACTTTCTGCTGCAGCGAAATCGCGCGGGCATCCTTCGAGCTCGGGAAGGCGGGAAATTCGTCGCGGGCGAGACCGTAAATTTTGAAGAAGCTCTGTCCGCTGCGAATGCTGGAGATGCTCTTGGCATCGGTCTCGATCTGAATGTCGCTCGCGGGCAGTTCGCGGATGATGGCGAGCAGGCGGCGGGCCGGCAAGGTGGTGGCGCCTGCCTTTTCGATGACGGCGGGCACGTCGCAGCGCAGGGCGACCTCCATGTCGGTCGTGCTCAAACGAATGCCCGTTTCCGTGGTCTCGATGAGGACGTTGGAAAGCACCGGAAGCGTGGTGCGGCTGCTGACGACGTTCTGGGTCTTTTGCAGGCCCTCGAGGAGATTTTCTTTGGTGACGCTGAACTTCATGGAAATGGGGTTCACGCACTGGGCGTGATGCGATCCGTGGTCTCTAACCGCCCACGGCGCGATGTGTCAAAATGAATCCTCCGGGGAGAGACGGCACGATCCTTCCCTTCCACCGTGCTAGCGCTGGAGCTGCGTCTCGATCGACCGGATCATGTGACGCGTGCGCTCGTCTTCGCCCATGCGACGCTTGATGAGTTTGCAGGCGTGAATGACGGTCCCGTGGTCCTTGCCGCCGAACAAATCGCCGATCTCGATGAGCGTGGAGTTCGTCATCTGGCGCGAGAGATACATGGCGATCTGGCGCGGATAGGCGATGCTCGCCAGGCGGCGCTTGCTCGTCATGTCGGCGATGCGCAGGTCGAACATTTCCGCGACCTTGCGCTGAATCTGGTCGATCGTCACCGCCTTGCGCGCCTGTTCCTGGAAAATGTCGCGGAGCAGCGTCTCCATGTCCTCGCGAGTCACTTGGCGACCGGTCAGCGAACGATATGAAGCGACGCGCATGAGCGCGCCTTCGAGGCGGCGGACGTTGTTGCGGATTTTATCGGCGAGAAATTCGATGATCCACTGGTCGAGCTCGATCTTGAGGCCGGCGGCCTTGCTTTGGAGAATCGCGATGCGCGTCTCCATATCCGGCGGCTGGAGCTCGGCCGTCATACCCCACTCGAAGCGGGAAACGAGGCGCTGCTCGAGTTTCTCGATCTCGCTCGCGGGGCGATCGCTGGAAAGGATGATCTGTTTGTGGCCGTCGTGAAGGGTGTTGAACGTGTGGAAGAACTCCTCCTGCGAACGCTCCTTGCCGGCGAGGAACTGGATGTCGTCGATCATCAACGCATCCGCGTGCCGGTATTTCTTGCGGAACTTCACCAGGAAGCCGTGCTGGATCGCATCGATGAACTCGTTCGTAAACTGCTCGCTCGAGAGATAAAAAACTTTCGCGCCCTTTCGCGAGGCGAGGATGTGGTGGCCGATGGCCTGGAGCAGATGTGTCTTGCCCAGCCCGCTGCCGCCGTAGACAAAGAGCGGATTGTAGGTTTTGGCCGGAGCCTGCGCGACGGCGAGCGCCGCGGCGTAAGCGAATTGGTTGTTCGAGCCGACGACGAAGGAGTCGAAGGTATTGCGCGGATTCATCCCGCTGGAAGCAGCCGTGCCGGTCACGCGCTCGCGCGACGCAGCCCGCGGAGGTTCGGGCTCGTCCACGACCTGGAGCGAGGAAGCCGACTCGATGTCGTCCGATTGCCGGGCAACGATACGTATCTCCCGGGCGCCTTCGAAAACATCCGCCACGGCCCCCTGGACCAAGGGCAGGTAGTTGCTCTCGATAAAAAACTTTTGGATCGGGTTCGGCACCGAAAGCGTCAGCGAAGCGCCGTCGTCGCCGCACACCTCGACATCGCTGAACCAGCGCTGAAATCCGTCAGCGCTTACACGAGCGGCAATACGCTCCGATATCGAGTTCCAGGTCGTCACAAAATCCTGCGTCATAAGCTACTTATGCACACTCCCGATTAGCTGCTGCGCAGGAGCTTCCTCATCGATTCCTGCCCGCGCATGGATCGAGTCCTGATCGCCTGCGAAAAAGACAATGCCCGCCCTCAGCCTGTTTTCTCCCTGTCTGTCTCTGATAATCAACATGTTACAAAATTCGTTTGAAAGAGAATGCTTAACGGCTCTTCGACGCAGTGCGGGATTGATTCTCGGGCATCGCTGGTGTTGTGTGGAACACTTGGCTGGAATTGGAGGAACATTTCACAAGTTATTCACAGAGCCGGACGCTTCGCTCGCCGCAACTGCCGAGAGGCTAAGAACCGATCGTTTTTGCCTCAAGGAAAAAGGTTACGAAACCGACAAATTTAACATCGAAAATTGGCCAATAAAGCTTGACGTCGGGGAAGTCCCTGATGCTTTCAAGCCCCGCGGGCCGAGCCCAAATTTTCCAGCTCGGCGCCCGCCCGGCGCTTCGCGTCGGCCGACACGATTTGGGCCGCGGGCGTGCGAAAACAAACCGCCACGGCAAAAGTCACGACGGTGCCAAAAGCGATGCGCCATGGAAACTCGATCGTCAGCAGCCACGATGGTTTCCACAAAACGGCATTCGGGATCGTGGGATGGAGCATCGCCCAAAGATCGTTGTGCAGTCCGCTGAGCAGCGAGACGACGAGGAAGCCGCAGAACATCGCGATGAGATTGCCTCGTTCGCTGCCGCGACGGCGGGTCAGCAGGCCGACGAGGAAAACGCCGAGCAGCGAACCGTAGGTATAGCCGAAGATGCCGAGCACGATCCCGATGATGCTCGTCTGCAAAACGATCTTCGCATACGCGGTAAGCGCGCCGATGATGATGAGCAAGACCGCGAAGACCACCGTGGTGCGACGGGCCGCGCGAACGATATGCCGCGGCGAGGCGTCGCGATTGATGTAGGGGCGATACCAATCCTCGACGAAGCTCGTCGCCAGCGCATTGAGCGCGGTGCTCAGCGACCCCATCGCGGTCGCGAACAATCCGGCGACGAGCAGCCCGCGCAGCCCGACCGGCATCTCGTAAATGATGTAGTGCGCGAAAGGCGCGTCCATGCCCGGCTTTTGATAATAGCTCCACAGCAGGATACCGACGAAGAGGAAGCAGCACGCGAGCGGAAGGTCCACCAAGCCTGATAGAATCAAGGAAAGACGGCTGCGGTGATAATTTTTCGCCGTGAGCATTCGCTGCACCATGTCCTGGTCGGTGCCGTGCGTGCCGAGCGTGAGAAAGGTCGAACCGATGAGCGCGGCCCAGATCGTGTATTCGTTCTCGAGGATCGAGCGGACATTGCCGAAGAAGCTGAGCTGGGGCTGGATGCCGGAGTCGAAAAACGTCATCGCATGGCTGGCGATCTTTTCCGCGCTGGCTTGCGCGGCCGCCGGGCCGGCGCGGGCGACGACGGCGGGGTCGATGATGACCTTATGCGTCGAGGCCACGACTTCGCCCAGGCCGCCGTGGATCGCGGAAAGCAGCGACCAGATCGCGAATCCCAACGCGCCAAACATGATCACCACCTGGATCACGTCGGTCCACACGACCGCCTTGATGCCGCCCATGGCGGTGTAAATTGCCGTGAGGCCCGTGACCATGATGAGCGCGCCGATATAGACGGGCATTTGCTCGAGCGGCTTGAGCTCGTGACCGGTCGCGAATTCGTAGCCGAGCACAAGCACGATGGCGGCGACATAGAGCCGCGTGCCGCTGGCCAGCGCCCGAGTGATCAAAAAAACGACGGAAGCCGCGTCCTTGGTGCGCCGCCCAAAACGAATGAAGAGGTATTCGTAAATCGAGACGACGCGGAAGTCGTAGTAGGGCTTGATGAAAATGTAGGCGATGAGGACGCGCGCCAGGATGGTGCCGATGGCGAGCTGCGCGTAGGCGAAATTGCGGTTCCCATAGCCCTCGCCCGGCGCGCCGAGAAAGGTGGCGGCGCTGATTTCGGCAGCCAGGAGCGACGCGAGCACCGCCCACCAGGGGATATTGCGATCGCCCGTGGCGAAACTTTCGATCGAGTTGCTGCCGCGGCCTTTGTAGAGGCCGATGCCGATGACAATGATGAAGTAGGCGAGAACGACGAGGCCGTCGATGAGCAGCCCGCGGTTCATTCCTAGTGCGCGAGCTGCTTCACGAGCACTTTCGAGTTGCGGCCGCTCATCTGGTATTTTTCAAGGCGCGCCGCGGGCATGCGTTCGGGTGGCGCTTCCGTGTAACCGCCTTTTTGCTGGAGATACATGAAGGCCTGTGTCGAAAGGGCGAAGAGCGTGGTGAGACCTTTTTCCTTCGCGAGATTTTCGATGAAGGCCATGAGCTTGCTGCCGTAGCCTTGATTCTCGTGGGTCTTGCTCACGTAGAGGCACGCGAGCTCGCCCGATTTTTCCTCGGCGTAGACGTGCAATGCCACGCAGGCGACCGGCAGGCGATCGACCTCGAGCACCCAGTAGTCCTCGATATGCTCGAGGATGTCGTTGCGCGTGCGCCGCATGAGTTCCTCGCTCTGCACGGACTGCCGGATGAGCGCCATCACGCCGCGGACGTCTTTTTTGAAGATGCGCCGCACCTGCTGGTATTCGTTCGAATACACCATCGTGCCAAACCCCTCGTGACTGAAAATCTCGGTGAGCAGCGCCTCATTGATTCCGCCATCGAGCAGATGGGCGCGCCAAACGCCTTGTTTGCAGGCGCGGGCGGCGCACTCGAGCTTGGAGACGAGCCCGACCTCGGCGGCGGGGCGGTGCTTTTTGAGCAGATCGTCGGTCTCGCCGATGGACAGCAACCGCGGCATCCAGCTGGCGTTCGAAAACGTCGTGGAGGGCGTCAGAAAAATGAGTTTCGCGGCCTGCAGCGCCTCGGCGACCTCGACGGCGATGTTGTCGGAGTTCACGCGATAGGTGCGGCCCTCGCCGTCGAAGCCGAGCGGCGGAATCACGGGAACGATGCCTTCCTCGAGCAGGAGCTTGAGCGCCTTCGTGTCCACGCGCTCGACCTTGCCGGTGAATTGGTAATCGGTGCCGCCGAGGATGCCGGCGGGATGCGCGATGATCGCGTTCAGGTAGGCGGCGCGCAGGTCCACGGCGGAGAGGCCTTCCATGATTTCGTTCGTGAGCCGGATGGCCGCGTCGATGCTGACTTGAAGGGTGGACGCGTCGGAAACGCCCGTGCCATCGGCATTCGAAAGCGCGATGCCGCGGCTGCGCGCAAGCTCCTCGATCTGCCAGCTTGCGCCATGCACGACGACGGTGCGGATGCTCAGCGAACGGAGCACGGCGAGGTCGAGCAGGATGTTGGAAAAATTTTTCGATGCGGCGACTGCGCCGTCGACCGCGATCACGAAGGTGCGACCGCGGAAGCGGGGGACGTATTGGAGGATTTCGCGGAGGTCGGAGACGTTCACGGCAAGGCGTGCATTTTATGTGCATGCCCTCGCGAAAGTGCAAGGGCCGAGGCGAAGCGCGCCCGCGGGCTCAAGCGGCGCCGGGCAGCTGCACGGGACGAAGGAGTTCCTCATCGACGAGGCGGTGGAGCATCTCGGGCGCCTCGAGGCCGCCCAATGCGCCGGTGCGACCGGCGAGCACCACGCGACAATTTGGAATGAAGCGGCTCAGGCGCTCGACCTGCGCGGGCGGAAAGCGGTCGGGCAAATCCGGCCAGAGCACGCTGACCGGCTGCGTAAGACGGCCGAGCTGGGTCTTGACGTCGTAGAGCAGCTGACCACGCAGAAAGGCGAGCAGTGCGTGCTCCGCGCCGTATTGGCCGGCGAAGCTGGTGAGCACTTCGACCACGTCGTCGCTGATGAGCGCGGGATCGCCAAAGCCGAACCGCGCGAGCCAGCTGCGGATGAAGGGGCGTCGCGCGAAATAGTTTCGATAAACGAAGCGATTGATGGAGGGGAGCCGCGAGAGCGTGGAGAGGCCGAGCGGCATGCGGCGCATCGAGGCATCGAGACCGAGCGGCGCGTAGAGGACGAGGCGCTGCACGAGATCGGGATGCTGGACGGCGAGTTTGACGGCGAGCGAGGCGCCGAATCCGGAGGCGACGATCGCGGTGGGGCGGCCCTGGCCGATCGTGAATAGCAGGTCCGCCAATGCGCGCACATGGTCGTCGGCATCGAGGCCGCGGCGCGGGCGCTCCGACTCTCCGAAGCCGATCAAATCAGGCGCGACGACTTCGTAGCCGACGGCGAATTGCGGATAGACGCGCGACCATTCGAAGGACGAGGCGCCGGGATAGATCCCATGCAGAAAAACGAGCAGCTCGCCGGCGCCGGACGTGTGATAGATAATTTCTCCGTGCGTGGTCTGGCAGACGCGCGTCGCGAAAATCGCGGGGGAAATATTATCGGGCAATGGCTGGCGGGCCACCCGCTGCATGCCATAGCGGAGCGCAAGCGCGACTGCGCCGAGCAACCCCACACCGAGACCCACGCCTAACGCGGGCTTCTTTTTCCAAAAATCCAGCACAGAACGACGGGCTACTCCTCGCCGAGAAAACATCGGCGCGCAAGCACGGCCTTAATTAATCCGCACGACGCCCGAGCCAGGCACGATGCGGCCGATCACGCGACCTTTCGTTTGCCTGAGCACGGCCGGCGCGGATTTCCCGGAAACGATCAGCACCATGCCGATGCCCATGTTGAAAACCTGGAACATTTCCAGACGATCCACCTTTCCGGCTTTGCCGATGGTTTCGAAAATCGCGGGCACTTTCCACGCCGCCGTATCGATCTCAGCGTCACGATCGGCGGGAAGCGCGCGCGGAAGGTTATCGATCAGGCCGCCCCCGGTGATGTGGGCGGCGGCTTTGAGCACACGCGGCGGGAGGCTCGCCATGAGCGGCTGGTAGTTTCGGTGCACGCGGAGGAGCTCGTCGCCGAGGGTGCTTTTTGCGGTGGTGACGCCCGCGAGTTTCGACCGCGGAGTGAGTTTCATTTTGTCGAAAAGAACGCTGCGCGCGAGCGAGTAGCCGTTCGTGTGGAGGCCGTTCGAGGCGAGGCCGATGAGCACATCGCCTTTACGGACGGCGGAACCGTCGAGCATTTTGGCGCGGTCGACCACGCCGACGATCGTGCCGGCAAGATCGTATTCGCCGGGCTGATACATGCCGGGCATCTGCGCGGTCTCGCCGCCGATCAACGCGCATCCGCCGGCCTTGCAGGCTTTGGCGAAGCCTTTGAGGATTTGCGTGAAGACCTTTGGCTCGAGCGTGGCGGAGGCGAGGTAATCGAGGAAGAAAAGCGGGCGCGCTCCGACGACGGCGATGTCGTTGATGCAGTGATTGACGAGATCCTGGCCGATGGTGTCGTGTTTGTCCGCGGCGAAGGCGATTTTCAATTTCGTGCCGACGCCATCCACGCTGGAGACGAGCACGGGCTCTTTCATGCCCCGGAAATCGGGTTTAAAAAGCCCGCCGAAGCCGCCGATCTTGCCGAGCACTTCGGGACCGTGCGTGTCGCGCACGAGCTTCTGGATTCCGCTTTTGACCTGGTTGCCCAGGTCCACATCGACGCCGGCGGCGGCGTAGGCTTTTTTGCTCATGAAGATTTGGTATCCGCGAAAAGTGCGGGCTGGACGGCGGGAGGCAGCAGACGCGCTTTGCCGCGGCGGTTTTCCATGACGTATTTGTCGAAGGCCTCGTCGTAAGGCAGGGGATAATGTCCGTCGAAGCAGGCCATGCAGAAATTTTCTTTCGGCAGGCCGGTGGCGCGCACCATCGAATCCACCTCAAGATAGCCGAGGCTGTCGGCGCCAAGATAGTCGCGGATTTGCTCGGGCGTCATCTGGTTTGCGAGAAGTTTTTCGGGATCGGGAAAATCGATGCCGTAATAGCAGGCGTGCTTGTGCGGCGGGCAGCTGATGCGGACGTGCACCTCCTTGGCGCCGGCTTCACGGAGGTTCACGACGCGGGTGCGTGCCGTCGTGCCGCGCACGATGGAATCGTCGATGACGACGACGCGTTTGCCGCGCACGGCTTCGCCGATGAGGTTCAATTTCACGCGCACGTTGAAATCGCGAATGAGCTGCGTGGGCTGGATGAAGGTGCGGCCGATATAGTGGTTGCGCACGAAGGCGAGATCGAACGGGATGCCGAGCTCGTCGGAAAACCCGAGCGCGGCGTAAATGCCGGAATCCGGCACGGGCACGACGATGTCGGCCTCGACGGGATGCAGGCGCGCGAGCTCCCGGCCCATTTGCACCCGCACTTCCTTCACGTTCATGTCGTCGATGTTGCTGTCGGGGCGAGCGAAATAGACGTATTCGAAAATGCAGAAGGATTTCTTCGCGCGGCGGAATGGCCACTCGGAGCGGATGCCGTCCTTATCGATGATGACGACTTCACCGGGCTCGATCTCGCGGAGGAATTCCGCGTGGATGAGATCGAACGCACAGGTCTCGCTCGAGAGCACGTAGGCGCCGTCGAGACGCCCAAGCGAAAGCGGACGGAAGCCGAAGGGATCGCGCACGCCGATGAGCTCGTTCTCGCCCATGATGACCATGGAGAACGCGCCTTCCATGCGGCGCAACGAGGCGAGCGGGTTGCTCGGATCGCTGGCTTTGGCGAGCAGATGCAGCGCGATCTCGCTATCGACCGTCGTCTGGAAAATGGAGCCCTCGGCTTCGAGCTCGATGCGGAGCTGGGCGGCGTTGACGAGATTGCCGTTGTGCGCTATGGCGAGCTGCCCGCGCGAGGTATCGACGAGGAATGGCTGCGCGTTTTTGAGATTGCTCGAGCCGGTCGTGGAATAGCGGACATGGCCGATCGCGCGGTCGCCGGGGAGCTGCTCGAGATCTTTCATCGTGAAGACCTGTGAGACGAGGCCCATGCCCTTGTGACTGCCAAAAACCTTGTTCGTGCCGTCGGAGGTGACGATGCCCGCGCTCTCCTGCCCGCGATGCTGGAGGGCGAAGAGGCCGTAGTAGGTGAGGATCGCCGCGTCGGCGTGGCCGAAAATGGCGAAGACGCCGCACTCGTGAGAGGGTTTGTTCAAATCTTTTGGGGCGCGAGGTTGAGGATTTTCCACCGGCGGGATTTAGGAGCCGGGGCCGCCCTCGCCGTTTTTGCCGGCATCCGCGTCTTTGTTTTTAAGCTCTTCATCGGCATCGAACGGGCGCACGCCCCCGGGCGTATAAACCTCGCTTTTTCCGGTGAGCCACGTGCGCTTGACGCTGTCAAACAGCGCCTGCAGCTGCTCTTTGGAATCGAGCCGGAACTCGATCGTGCCGGCGTGCGTCGTGGACGGATAATTTTTCACCACTTTCGCCCAGGGTTGCTGATCGGCGGGCAGCACTTCATTCGCTTTATCCTGAACGGCGGACTGGACGCGGTCGACGATGACTTGCGCGCCGGGAAGGTTGCTCGGAGCCTGCGCGGAAATCATCTCGAGATAATAGAAACGCGGCTGAAAGACGCCGGCCGTGCTGATGTTCACCTCGGTGACGCGGGCGACGCCGTCGAGGATGTATTGCTGCGTGCTGACGGCATTGATCGAGTTCCGCGCGATGATGTATTCCCCGCCGGGGAGCTCGGCTTTCCAGAGTGGAAACGCCAGCGGCTTTTTCCCGGGCGGATTATTCTGCTGGCCGTTCCCGCCTTGTTGCTGCGCGGCGAGCGGGTGGGAAAATGCCAGGACGCCAAGCATGGCCAGCGCGGAGGCGGGAGAAAAACGCATCATGAAAGAGTCGGACGGTAACGCACGTTGAGCCGGGGAATATAGGCACGGGCCGGGAGGGTTTCCAGTCTTCGTTGCGCGAGTGCAAATAACGCTGGCCTCGATGTCTTTCGCGAGCTTTCCTCGGGGCATGATCCGCTATCGGCCCAACGTGGCTTTCATCCTCCGGCGCGCGGACGGACGCATCCTGATCGGCGAGCGCAGCGACATCGATGGCGCCTGGCAATTTCCGCAAGGCGGCGTGAACAAAGACGAGACGATCGAGGAGGCGCTGGCGCGCGAGATGCTCGAGGAAATCTCGCTGGCACCGTCGGACTATCGCATCGTCGAGAAGCGCGGGCCTTACCGTTATGAATTCCCGGGCGACCGCACGAAGGAAGGCTGCGGGGGGCAGGAGCAGATGTATTTTCTCGCGGATTTTCTCGGCGACGAGGCGCAAATCCTGAGCCAGCCTTCGACGGTGGAATTCCAGGCCGTGCGCTGGATCGAGCCGCGCGAGTTCCGGCTCGAATGGGTGGGGCCGATGAAACGGGACGTGTATCGCGCGGTGCTCCGCGATTTTTTCGATGTGAAGATTCCAGCCATCGGGGAAATCGACTAATGTTTCGCTTTTCCGGAAATTTAGTTGACTACGCGCCTGCGCTTTGGGATTCCCCACCCCGTTCATGTTCACTCTTACGGCATTTACAGTCATGGCGGGCGCACTCCTCGGGGGTGTCTGGTGGGTCTGTCGCAACGATCAGGACGCCTCCTAGGCGATCCGGTTCCTGCTTGACGGCGGGAATTTTGGGAATTTCGAATGGCTAACGACTGGCAACGCTTTCATTGGGATCTCGACAAGACCCTGGATGCCTCGCGCCCGGTCATGCCGCCCTTTGTTTTTCGCGCGGCGGCGGCGGACGATCTCGATGCGGTTTTGAAGGTCGTCTCCAGCGCGCTGCTGATGGAACGCGCCTGGGTCGGCTCGGCCACGGAGTTCAGCCGCGATCTCGAAAAACGCTGCGAGCAGGCTATCGCAGGCGAATCGCCCGCCTGCGTGGTCGTGCAGCATGGCGCCCGAGTGATCGGCGCATCGGTGCTCGATCTCGCCGAGGACGCGGAATTTCACCTCATCACCGGCCCGTGCATCCTGCACGAATACCGCAGCCGCGGATTTGGCAGCGCGCTTTTGCAGCAATCGCTCGAACGCCTGCTCAAGGAAGGCCTGCGCCGCGCGACCGCGTTCGCGCGGGTAAACTCGACGGCGGCGCGTTTCGTGTATCCGAAATTCGGCGGTGTGGCGGAGCCTTTGCCCACGCCATCGGAAGCTCCGCGCCTCGCGGCTTAATCGCGGAGCCAGGTCGGACGGGTGTGCCCGCCATCCCTCGCGCCCAAATAAATTACTCTTTCCGGCGCGGACGCAGCGTGATTTTTTTCACCCGCGCTTCCTCGGGAGGGCTCCACGTCGCGATAAGCGGATCTTCCTTGAACGCATTGTGGATGATGCGGCGGTCGTAGGAATTGAGAGGCTCGGTCTGGATCGGACGTCCGCTGTTGCGCACCGCCTCCGCGAGATGCTGCACTTTTTGAATGAGCGCGTCGTCGCGCATGTCGCGATGATGCTCGACGTCCACCACCACGCGCGGTCCCGGTGGATCGGCGGCGAGAAGCAGGCGGTTTACGAGATATTGAAGGTCGTCGAGCGTCTGGTCGTGGCGACCGATCAGCAGATTCGCCTCGTGCGTGTAGATCTGGAGCACGGGGTGGCCGTCGCGTTCCTGCTCCTCGATGGTAAAGGCAAATCCGAGGTAACCGAGAATCGTATCGAGCAGTTCCTTCGGCGATTCGTTCATCTTACGACGGGCGTTTTTTTCGTGGATTGGAGGAGCCGCCGGAACCGGGCCGCTTCTTGACGCTCATTTTTTCCAGCGTCGGCAGCGGCGTGTTCCGCGTCTTGTAAAGCTGGACGATAGAGAAAAGATTTTGGGTTGTCCAATACAGCGAGAGCGCGGACGCGTAGTTGTAGGCGAAGGCGATGAAAATCACCGGCATGAACATGAGCATGCGCTGCTGCGTGGCGTCGCCGCTTTTCGGACTGATCGCCATTTGCCAGACCATCGTGCCGGCCATGAAGAGCGGCAGGATGTTGATCGGAAAGCCCATGATGTGGCCGATGGTGTCGGGCTGCGAAAGGTCATGAATCCAGAGGAAGGAGCTGTTGCGCAGCTCGATCGCAGTGCCGAGCATGCCGTAGAATCCGAAGAAAATCGGGATCTGGATGAGCATCGGCAGGCAGCCGGCGAAGGGATTCACGCCGTAGTCGCGGTAGAGCTTCATCAGCTCCTCGTTCAACTTCGTCGGATCGTCCTTATACTTCTCGCGCACCTCGGTCATCTTGGGCGAGAGGGCCGACATGCGGCGCATGGAGTTCGTCGCCTTGTTCTGGAGCGGCCAGAGACCGGTCTTGATGATGAGCGTGAGAACGATGATGGCTGCGGCATAGCTGCCGAAGAGCCAGCCGTGCAGGGTGTTCATCGCCCAGAGCAGCCATTTGCTGATGAAGCCGAACATGCCGAAATTCATCACGGCTTCCTCGTTGTGGCCGAGGGCGTCGAGCCGCGCGAGCTCCTTCGGGCCGGCGTAGATTTGGAATTTCTGCGTGAGCGATTTTCCCGGTGCGAGCGTGAAGCCGGGCAGGCCGAGCGCGCCCTGGATGCCATACAAGGTCGTTCCTTCCGGAGTCCCGGCCACGACGAAGCGGGAACTCCACACGGAGGCGCCCTTCAGGTTTTCGTCCGTCACGGAAAGAATCGTGCAGAAATACTGGCTCGTCACGGACGCCCAATCGACGTTCGCCACCGCTTCGCTGAACGTATCCTGCGCGGGGTGGAGCTGGTAGCCGATGAGCGGGATGGACGACGCGTTGAAGGCATTGACATCGCGCCCGCTCATCTTGCCGCCGCTCGACCAATCGAAGCGCGTGTAGATCGGCATGTCGCGGGGATGGATCGGCGCCGCGGCGCCGGTGCTCAAGAAATAGCCGGGGCGGGAGAGCGCGGTCGTCGAGGGATTGCCGAAGGTGACTTCGAGGTTCACCACGTAGGGAGCCTCGGGAGAATCGCTGGCGGGGAGCGTGAATCTTTTTTCGATCGTCAATCCATCGCTGTCGCTCTTCGAAAACGTCACCACGCCATGGGCGCGATCCGCCTGCATCGTGAAGCCGCCGAGGGCGGCGCCGGGAGTCATTGCCAATGCGCCGATGGGCATGAGGCGATTGCCATTCAGGCTGATGGCCCCGTGCTGCTCGTTGACGTGCATGAGCAGCAGCACGGCCTCGATGCCGCCGGTGTCATTATTGAATTGGAACTCCGCGCGATCCTTCTTTCCTTGCGAGGCGAGCGTCTCATCCTGCGCAGCCATGGACGGCGGAGGAAGCGCGGGTTGGGGTGTCGGTGTGACGGTCGCGCTGGCGGCAGGCGGAGGCGTCGCGGATTTCGCCGCCATGGCGGCGGCGACAGCCTGTTTCCGGCGCTGTTCCTCCTGCTGCTTGAGATAGGGACCGTAGGCGGTGTTATAATACCACTGCCACAGGAAGATGCCGACTATGCTAAGGCCAACGGCGAGCCAGGTTTTGCGATCCATTCGATAAAATAAGTTCTAGGCGTTCCGCTGGGGCACGGGGTCGTAGCCCTGTCCACCCCACGGATGGCACCGGCACACGCGGCGGAGGCCGAGGAGGCCGCCGCGCAATGCGCCATGTTGATTGATGGCTTCCGCGCAATAGCACGAGCAGCTGGGCGTGTAGCGGCAGAATCCGCCAGGACCGATGATGAAAGACAAGGCTGGCCGCAAGATCATGCGGTAAACGAAAATGAGTGCCAGCAACAACGCCTTCATGGAAGGGTTCGGAAAATAGAGAGCCGATTCGCGAGGCGCAACCATTCCTCGCGCAATCCGTCGAATCCCGCTTCGGCCGCGCCATGCTTGGCCGTGACGACGAGCCACAGGCCCCCGGGAATTTGCGCGCGATGCGCTCGGAAAATCTCGCGCAGGCGGCGGCGAACGCGGTTGCGCTGCACGGCGCCTCCCACCCGGCGGGAGGTCACCACGCCCAGCCGGACGGGCTTTTCATCGGGCTGCCGCAGGATGCTCATGCGCAGCAGCCGGCCCTGGACCATGCGGCCCTCGGCGCGCACCGCGGAAAATTCGCGGCTTTCACGCAGACGGGCGGAAGCCGGAAAACGTTGCCCGGACGGATGAGCCGACCCGGGCGACTTGGACGAATCAGGCAGCGGTGTGGCGGGCGAAGTGAATCTCGACGCCCTTTGGAAGCAACCGCTTGCGGCCGCGAGCGCGGCGGCGATTGAGGATGGCGCGACCGTTCTTGGTCGCCATGCGGGCGCGAAATCCGAACTGCTGCTTGCGCGTGCGCTTGGAAGGTTGATACGTGCGTTTCATAGCATTAAAAAGAGCCGGGCACTATTTGCCGCCAGCGAAGGGAAGTCAAGTGGCGAAGTGCGGCTACTTTTCCGGCTGCAATTCGCTGAAGCGCTCGATGGCCAGCGCTTTGCCGGTCGCCTCGTCGATATCGATGATCGCTCCGCACAGGCGCACCGGGCCATGGGCGATGGGGAAGTTCACCGGCAGGTTCGACAAAAAGCGGCCGACGATCGGCTCGACGGAGCGGCCGAGGATCGAATTATCCGGCCCGCACATGCCTCCGTCGCAAAGAAAAGCCGTGCCGCCCGGAAAAATCCTCTCGTCCGCCGTCTGCACATGCGTGTGCGTGCCGACCACGGCGGAGACCAGGCCGTCGAGGTGCCGGCCCATGGCGATTTTCTCGCTCGTCGTCTCGCAGTGCATATCCACGAAGATCACCGGCGTCTCGGCGCGCAGCTTCTCGACTTCCGCATGGGCGATCGGAAAGGGATTTTCCAGAATCGGCTGCATGAAGGTGCGGCCCTGCAGATTCAGCACGCCCACTTTTCCCTTCGCGGTATCGAGCACGATGCTGCCGAAGCCGGGCGCGCCGGCGGGATAATTCGACGGTCGCAGCACCCGCGGCTCGGTCGGCAGCCACGGAGCGAAATCCCGTTGATCCCAGACGTGATCGCCGGTCGTGATCACCGCGACGCCGCAGCGCAGCAAGTCGATCGCGATCTTTGGAGTGATGCCGCGCCCGCCGGCGGCATTCTCGCCATTGGCGATGACGAAATCGATTTCACGCTCCTCGCGTAATTTCGGCAGGCGGGCGATGACGGCGGCGCGACCGGGCTCGCCGACGATGTCGCCTAGAAAAAGAATCCGAATCATGGATGTTTTTATCGTATCCAGGATGCGTTACAACCCAAGCGCTTTGAAATTTCGCCCTTTCCTCCCGCTGCTGCTTCTCCTCGCCTTCGCGGCGATCGCGCCCGCGCAGCGGCTCAGCCCTCTCGCGCCGAAGCCGGATTGGAGCGACCTGGACAAATACCAGGAGTCGATGACCCGCGCCGATTTCCTGTTTCTGCTCGATGGCGTCTACGCGCCGTATGGAGCGTGGAAGTCGTTCATCAAGGTCGGCGACACCTCCGCCGAGATCCGCACCCGCACCGGCGCGCCGCCCTACGTGCTGCGGTTCGCCGCCGCCCAGGGAAGCATCAAGCCCGCCTCGCGCTTCTGGCGCCAGAAAGCGCAAATGTCCGCGCGCCCGGCAAATCAGCCGCTCGCCGGCGTGCGCATCGCGCTCGATCCCGGCCATCTCGGCGGCAAATGGGCGCAAATGGAGGAACGCTGGTTCCGCATTGGAAATTCCGATCCCGTCACCGAAGGCGACATGACGCTCCGGGTCGCGAACCTGCTCGTCCCACGGCTGGAGGCGCTCGGCGCGAAGGTCTGGCTCACCCGCCCGAAAGCCGGCCCGGTCACTTCCGCGCGCCCGAATCGCCTCGGCAAGGCGGCCGCCGCTTCGCTCGCGGACGAGGAAAAGCCCGCCACGCCCGCCGCCCTCAAAAGCGAGACCGAGCGGCTTTTCTACCGCGTGAGCGAAATCCGCAAGCGCGCCGAGCTCGTGAACGAAGTCATTCGGCCCGATCTGGTGCTCTGCCTGCATTTCAATGCCGAGGTCTGGGGCGACCAGAACCACCCCGCGCTCACCGACAAGAACCACATGCACCTCCTCGTCACCGGCTGCATGAGCGCGAAGGAACTCACCTACGACGACATCCGCTTCACCATGCTGCGCAAGCTTCTCGGCCGCTCCTACCGCGAGGAGCTTGCCGTCTCCGAGTCCGTCGCCGCCGCCATGGCCCGCGCCACCGGCCTCCCACCCTACCAATACACGAACAACAACGCCCTCAAAATTGGCGACAGCCCCTACGTCTGGGCGCGCAATCTCGCCGCGAACCGCCTCTTCCAGTGCCCGGTCGTCTACATCGAGCCCTACGTGATGAACAGCCACGCCGTCTTCGATCGCGTGCAGGCCGGCGACTACGCGGGCAAACAATTCGTCGGCGGCAAAATGCAAAAAAGCATCTACCGCGAATATGCCGATGGCATCGTGAAGGGGCTCGTCGATTACTATTCGATGCAATAGGTCTTATAGGACTTATTGGACCTATTGGACCTATTGGACCTATTCCCGAAAATGAAAACGATCGCCGTAGCCAACCAAAAAGGCGGAGTGGGCAAGACCACGACCTCCGTCAACCTCGCCGCCGCCCTCGCCGCCCTCGGCCAGCGCATCCTCCTCGTCGATCTCGATCCTCAAGGCAACGCGACCAGCGCATTGCTGGCGTCTCCCGCCAGCATCAATGATGTCGGCGCCGAAGTCACCGAGCGCCGCAGTCTCTACCACGCGATCGTCGGCGACACGCCCGCCACCGAGCTCATCCTCGCGACCCGCTTCAAGAATCTCTCCACCATCCCCGCCACGCTCGAGATGGCCGGCGCCGAGGCCGAGGTCGCCCGCCTCGACGACCACAACAAACAAATCCGCAAAGCGCTTGGCGCGATCCGCGAGCAGAACCAATTCGACTACGCCATCCTCGACTGCCCGCCCTCGCTCGGCGTGCTCATGACGAATGCCCTCGTCGCCGCCGACGAGCTCCTCGTCCCCATCCAGTGCGAATACTACGCGCTCGAGGGCCTCGGCCTCCTCATGCAGGTGATGAACCTCCTGCGCGAGGGCGGCGACAATCCCGACCTCACCATCGCCGGCCTCGTGCTCACGATGTATGACTCCCGCACGAACTTGAACCAGGCCGTCCAGAAAGACGTCCGCGACCACTTCCAGGAAGTCGTCTTCGACGCCGTCATCCCGCGCAGCGTCCGCTTCGGCGAGGCCCCCAGCTTCGGCCGCACCATCTTCGAGCACGACCCCGCCGGCCAGGGCGCCGCGGCCTACAGCGCGCTCGCCAGCGAATTTCTCAAGCGCCAGCTGGCGAACATGCGCTTCATTCCGCCAAGCGTGAGCGGCTAGAGTGCCCCGAAAGCCAGCTCGCCCGCCGTGGTCCGAACGATCTTCCCCGTCGCCGTCAACAGAAGGATCGCGTTCATCTCAACCTCTTCCTTGAAGCTCGTCGCACAGAAAGCCGATTGCGCTGACCACACGCGCGGAGGCCTTGGTCCCATAACAAAACTCGATGATGAGTGACGGTTCGCTGCGTTCTTTCGACGGAATATGAACGACCCTGCGGCGGAAGCTTTCTTTCTTATAAATTTGGTCGATCGCCTGGCATTCCCTGGTGCTGGTCACCGCGGTCAGGCAAATGCCGCGATTCGAAGGATCGGGCAGATCGATGGCGGCAAAGGTATCGGATCGCAGGGTAAAGCCGGTCGGGATGGTCTTGCAGATCGTTTTTTCGAAGGCCCCGATCGCCAAAGCATAGATTTCCGAAAAGAGCGCGACGGGAGAATGGAATCGGCCGGCACGAACGGGGAAAACGAAGAGATCGCTGTCAATAAAGGCAAATGGAAGACGCATGGTATCTCAGCGGTTTCGTTCAATTCGAGAAGACCAAGACATTCCTGTCGGCGTCGGGGTAGCCAAATTCCTGCACCGGGCCGGTAAGGAAGCCCCTTGCCTCATTTTCGAAATTGGAAATCGGTTGGCCGACCCATTTCCTATCGAGCATTTTGGTGACATGCCGCGATAGAGTCACCCCGTGATAGACCGGTTCGGCGACGATGAGCCCCGACTTTCTCGAGGCGACGGCCACGATCGCTCCCCGGGAAACGGGGATTGCCGCTTTGCTCAGGGCTTCATTGATTAGGGCATCATTGTTCGTTTTTTGCGCGGCCGTTTGGCAAGCTGCCACGAGAACGATGACGGAGGCCAAGCCGACGAAACGGGCATACGGACGAAGTTTCGACTGAACTTTTCTGGAAAGGGCGAGGCCAACCTCCGATTTGGGAGCGAGCATGATAAGGCCTGACGTTACCTGCCCGCTCCGTCCCTTGTCTGTCAGGTGCAGGCGTGTCGTTTTGTAGGGCGAAATCCTACAAAGAGGGAGGGCGGTCCATCGGACGGTTGCGGTCGCGGTGACACACTTTCGTCAAGCAATGACGG
This sequence comes from Chthoniobacterales bacterium, assembly GCA_015655545.1. Classification (GTDB taxonomy): domain Bacteria; phylum Verrucomicrobiota; class Verrucomicrobiia; order Chthoniobacterales; family JAATET01; genus JAATET01. Next base: position 72,174 of record JAATET010000078.1, read on the forward strand.
ACGGAATACGGTTAGCTCTGGGAAGTGCAAACAGCCGGTTCAGGATCATTTGCTAACTTGATGCAAAGGGGCCCCGTCGCCTCCGGTATCATTCTGCTCGCTCTGCTGGTGATCGGATATGCGGATTACTTTTTCGGGTATTCGTTTTCCTTCGACGCGTTCTATCTCATCCCCGTCTGCCTCGCGGCCTGGATGCGCGGGCTTCCCGCGTCGTTCGTGACGTGCGCCTTGAGCGCGATAGTTCCGATCGCCGGAAACGTTCTTGCCGGCCAGCGCAACGTCGTTGTATCCGCGCTGTTCTGGAATAGCGCGATCCTCTTCGCGTTCTATCTCGTCGTCACGTTTTTGATCAGACGGATCAAGGCGCTTCAGGCGAGTCTTGAACATCAGGTCAAAGAGCGAACGGCAAAGCTCACGACGGAAATCGCGAGCCGGGAGGCGCTCGAGCGCCAGTTGCTCAGCGTGAGCGAACGCGAGCAACGCCGCCTCGGGGAGGATGTGCATGACATTCTCTGTCAGCATCTCACGGCGTGTGCGATTTCGGCGGAAGTGTTGGGAAAAAAGCTGGCGGCCCATACCGCAACCGCCGCGGATGCCCGGTCGGTCATCAAGCTCACGGAGGAAGGCATCGCCATCGCACGCGATGTGGCCCGCGGTCTTTTGGCTATTCCATTGGGAGAGGAAGGGCTGGCCATCGCGCTGGAGGAGCTGGCAAACAAGACTTCGGATCATTTCCGGGTGCGTTGCACGTTGGTCACAGATTTCTTTCCGGCTTTGGATGTCGAACCGTCCGTCCAAATTTATCGGATCGTGGCGGAGGCCGTGAATAACGCCATCCGGCATGGCAAGGCCGGGGACATCGAGATCAGAATTGGAAGAGAGGCCGACCTCGGCTACGTGACCATTCACGACAATGGCGTCTCGTTTGATCCGGAAAATATCGCCACGAGCGGGCTCGGACTGCGGATCATGAAGCATCGGGCCCAGCTTCTCAATGGCTCGCTGGACATTATCGCGTTGAAAGGGGACGGTGTGACCATCCGTTGCGCCTTTCCAATCCCGACCAATGAAGTCCGTTGATCTCCCGCCCAGGAAGCGGATTTTCTTGATCGATGATCATCCCCTGGTGCGGGAATGGCTGGGAAACTTGATCGCCCAGCAGGACGATCTTACCGTGGCCGGCGAGGCGGACGATGCGCCTGAAGCCCTCGCCCGGATCGCCTCCACCCGGCCCGACGTCGCGGTGGTGGATCTTTCGCTCGCGAAAGGGTCGGGCTTGGAATTGATCAAAGACCTGCGCGCCATCTGCCCGGAAGTCGCCGTTTTGGTGCTCTCGATGCACGAGGAATCCACCTACGTGGAACGCGCCCTGCGGGCGGGGGCCATGGGATTCGTGATCAAACGCGAGACGACGCGAAACATCATCTCCGCGATTCGCAGCGTGCTCGAAGGCAAGGTGTTTCTGAGCGACCAATTCGCCCAGGAGGTTGCGCGCCGCATTGTGGCCGCGCCGGCCGGGTTCACCAGCCCGGTCGAGACGCTGAGCGACCGCGAGTTGGAAGTCTTTGAAAAAATCGGGAGCGGCCTGGATACCAAACGGGTGGCGAGCGATCTGCATCTGAGTTTGAAGACCGTTCAAGCCTACTGCGCCCGCATCAAAGAAAAGCTGAGGCTGAACAATGCCCAGGAACTCCTGCGCGAAGCCGTGCTCTGGCGGGAGCGCCAGAATAAAGCATCCCTGTAGGGCTGAACCCTACAAAAATTACCGGCCTGGTCCGACGGGCGCGCGGCCGGCCGTTCGGTGATTCTCATCGGGAGGTATGTCCCGACATCAGCCGTTAGAGGCGGCTTCCCCGAATGGCGAAGTCGCCCGCCACCGTTCAGGAAGAGATTGGCGTCGATTGGTAGGCGTCCTCTGGATGGCCCTCGGTTTTCTGCTCGTTTATGCGAGTGCCTGCGCGTTTTTTGCTCGGCCCGAGCCGCCGAGATTCGGAGCGGCCGTCAGCGGAACAGCTTTGCTGCTGCTCGCCGCACTGCTGCAATGCACCGGCTACCTGCTTTGGAAGGGACGGCGCGCGGGACGTGGTTTTCATATCGGCGCCAGCATCGTCCTCTTTTTCGGCTGCCTATCCTGCACGCTGCTGTTTTTCGAGGACTTGGACGGCGCGGCGCTGGTCTTGCTCGGGGTGCTGGCGGTGTTCTCTCTTTTTGCCATCATGGTTTCGCTGTTCGGCCCATCCCTGCGGGAGCCGAAAATCGAAGGCGGCTTGCCGGACAAATCGAGAGCTTTCGGCCAGGGAGATTCGTGAATTCCACGCTGGACCGGATGCTTGGCCGAACGCCGGTGTTGCCCCTCGGGATCGTCGCCGCGCTCCTTGTATTGAGGGCGGGACTCCTTTTCCGGCTGGAGGTGAACAGCGACGAACCCCAGCACCTCCATGTCATCTACCGCTGGTTCGAAGGGGCGTGGCCGTATCGCGATGTCTTCGACAACCACACGCCGCTTTTTCATCTGCTTTTTTTGCCATTGCCGGCGCTGTTCGGCCAGACTCCCGATATTGTTCAAATAGCAAGGCTTGCCATTTTCCCAATTGGACTGGTGGCAGTCGGCCTCTTTTTCATGGTCGGACGGACTCTCCATGGTCCTGCGACCGCGATCTGGTCCGTCGCCATTCTCCTCGCGCTCGGCGATTGGTCTCTCAAGGCGCTGGAGTTTCGTCCGGATGTTCTTTGGATGTGTTTTTGGTTCGGCTCGCTGTGGGTTTTGATTTGCGCTTATCAGCGCGCGGGGCTGAAGCTCGTTGATTTTTTCGCCGTCGGTTTTTTGCTGGGGGCTGCGCTCTGCACGTCCATCAAGACGGTGTTTCTTCTGCCCTCCCTGGCCGTTGGCTGGGCGGCCGCCTTCGCACTCTCGAAGGACTTTCGAGATTTGCATCCGGTCCGCGTCATCCTTTCCACGGCCGGGGCCGCCCTGCTGGGGCTGGCAATTCTTCCCGCTGCCTTCATGGAATGGATGAACTCGAAAGGCGCACTGGATGCCATGCGGCATTGCCTGCTCGAAGTGAATCACGACCGCGTCGAGCCGGCGCGCGCGTGGATTTTTTTTCTGGGCATGCCGCTCCTGCTGTTTGCGGCTTGGCGCATGTCCAGGTACGGCGCACGCCAAAGCGGATTGCGAACGGCGATTTTGGTCGCAACAGGCACTTACCTGCTCCTGACTCTCGGTTTCAGTCCCTCTTTGAAGAAGCAGACTTTCCTTCCTGTCTATCCTCTCCTGATTCTTTTTGGCTGGCAGGCAGGGGTCTCATTTGCAAACCGCACCTGTCGCGCGAAGGCCCTGCCGGAATATTGCGGAGCAGCTGCCTGTCTTTTCCTGAGCGGGCATCTGCTCTGGGAAAGCGAATTTTGGCAAAATAATTCAAGAGCGCAGCGTGATCTTCTTCGTGACGTGCTTCAACTCACCAAGGCCGGAGAAACCATTCTGGATTTGAAGGGAGAAACGATCTTTCGCCAGCGCCCTATCTATTCAGCATTTGTCCTGGCCACGCGCAGGGCCTTTTCGCAGCAAAGAATCACGGAGGAAGATCCCCACGAAATCGTCTCGCACGGCACCATGGTGGCATCGGCATCGGGCACGGGCTTCCCTCGAAACTTCCGGACCTTTCTGAAGAACAACTATCTTCCCCTTCGGGGCTCCTCGCTCGCAGTCGCGGGAAAGGAAATCCATCCGTCGTGGCGAGGCGGACGCTGGGTTGCCACGATCGATTTGATGCTGCCGGGCGAGTATGTCCTGCTCAGGGACCGGCACTCTCCGACGTCTCGTGAGCAGGAATCGATGCGGCTGCACATGGGGAGGAATCAAATCGAAGTGGGCGACCGCAATCCGGCGCTCCTTTTTTGGCGGCGGGCTTTCGATGCCGGCTACACTCCGGAGCGGAAACGCGACGACTGATCAAGGCATTGGCCGGAAGAGAAAAAAACGCGGCCGTCGCGTTGGATTTGGCCGAAGCGCCAAACCGATTTCTCTCCCAACGAGAGCGCGTCCTAGCCCGCTCGATATTTTTCGGGACTGGCGCGGCGACGAAACACCCGCGGAGCGAGTTGCAAGGCCACGTCAAGCGGCACGGCCAGCGCGAGGAGCAGCGGCGGCCAGGCGGCGGCGAAAAAACGGGGATTCGAACTGCCCACGAGATACACTGTCAGCGCGTAGCCAACGGCGAGGATCACCCATACGCCGAGCGTGGCGCGAAACTGCGGCAGCGCCAACGCGAGGAGGCATCCGGCAACGAGAAACCAGCCGAGCAAAGTCGGCGTCATCTGCCAGAGCGTCCGGCGAAAGCCATTTTCGAAAGGCTCGGCGACGAAAACGCCCAGCGAAGTCGCCCACGCCACATATTGATTCATCCATTTGGCCGGAACTTCACGTCCGGCGGGCTCCACGCGGCGCTGGTATTCGGCCAGCGACGAAGCTTGGCCGGGCTCGACGTCGAATACGGAGGCGATCATTCCGAGTTTCTTCGCGTCCTTGTCCTCGACCCGATCGGCAAAGTCGGGGCCGAAATTCTTCATGTAGTCGCCCTGCTCGTAGCGACGGATTTTGAAGATCGTCCAGTTGATCGAGCTCACAGCCCGCTGGACGCCGATATAGATAAACTCCACGGGATACGCGAAGATGGCCTCCAGGGCGAGGTCGCGCATGGCTCGCGACAAACCCTTGTCACCTCCATTTTTCTCCAACGCCTGCCATGCGGGGTAGTTCCCCGTGCGGTAACCGCGGCGAAGCAGGTTCTTCGCGTCGTTGTCCTCGTAATAATAATAGTCGAGACGGGCGCGATTGGCGCGAACGAGCGCGGCCACGTCCGCCTTCAAATCGGCATGCCTGGAGGATTCGAGCACGGTGAGCGGGAACGCCGAGGAATAAAGCAGCCGGGCGGCTTGCTTTCCGTCGCCCATCGTGAGCATCGCCACGATCAAAGCGCCGAGCCCTGTCCATTGGGGCCAGCGAAGAAATCGCCATGCCCGCACATAAACAATGCCGATGACGAGACCCGGCCAGAAAAAGCGCGCCGCCGGTTTTGTCAGAACGCACAGTGCGAGACACGCGAGGAAGATCCACCAGACGTCCGGGGCGGGATCCTTCCGCTCGATGCGGGAAACCCAGGCCACCCACGCGGCGAAAGCCCAGATCAGCGTCGCGAAGAAAAATGCCTCGCCCAGCAGCTCGTGCTCATACCAGAGGACGATCGGCATGCCGGCGTAGATCACCGTTAACGGGACGATCCAGCATTTCCATGCGGCGAAAATTTTACGAATGGCATACGCGAGCGGCAGGAGAGTGAGCAGCCCCATCGCGTGCTGGAAAATCGCCAGCCATCCGAGCACCGATCCCGGCAGCACGGACACCGGCAGCAGGAGAAGCGGATACACGTAACGCCTCTTCTCCGGAATCGAGAGGATTCCTTCGTGGAGCAGGCGATAGGCGAAACTGAAATACGATTCCGAATCCGAGCCCCAATAGGCAAGCGGGTGGTAGGCCAGAAAAATCACGCGCAGCGCCAGGCCGATCAGGATGGCAGGCAGCGCCCATATCAGGGCGTCCATCACCGCGGGATGGCGCGAAATCAGCCTTTTGATCCGATCCTTCATCGTGTGGGTGGAGCCCCTGATTTCCTACCTGCCTTCACACGAATTGAAAAGTTTTGAAAAGGCTCCTGATGATCGCGTCGCCTGTTGATTGATTCGCCGATAAGTAAAGTCGCGAGAGACAATCGGCAATACAAAGATGGTTTTCCACGGCCAGTGCACGAAACCCCGGTTCAGGCTTAAGCGCGAAGGCCCCTCGAAGACGGACCGCAAATATCCGCTTCGTTCCGCCGCCGATCGCGAGCTACTCTTTCCCATGCCATTTACGAGACCGCGCGGATTGGCGCCCACCAAGGCGGAAACCGCGCTCCTGCCGCCTTTCACAGGGCTTGCCCTGGAGCGCATCTTCGTTCCCGAGACTCTGTCCGACTTCGCCGCCGCCGCGGCCGAGATCTTCACGGCGGCCGTGGCGGGATTCGACACGGAATCCAAGCCCACCTTCACCTCCGGCGAGAAAAGCGACGGCCCGCACGTCGTCCAATTCGCGCTTCCGGCGAAAGCCTTCATCTTCCAGCTTCATCGGCGGGAGTGCCTGCCGTTCGTCATCGATCTGCTGCAATCGGAGAAAGTGCAAAAGATCGGCTTCGGGCTGAAATCCGACCACACCCAGATCCTGGCCAAGCTCGGAATCCGCCCCCAGGCCGTGCTCGACCTGAACACGACTTTTCGCAAAGCCGGCTACCGCGGCCAGATGGGCGTCCGCGCCGCCGTCGGGGCCGTGCTCAAACAAGGCTTCCCAAAATCCAAGAGCGCCACCACGTCGAATTGGGCCCTCCCCCATCTCACCTCGAAGCAGCTGCTCTACGCCGCGAACGACGCCTACGCCGCCCTCAAGGTCTACGAAGCGCTCGCCGCCTCCGGGCGCATGACTTCGTAAAACCTCGCCATCCGGTCAATCGCAGCGCGCTCCTGTAGCCACCCCGCTCCGCCAGTCTCGGACGGTGAACGTGCCGCTTTTCCTGATTTCCTGCTTCCCTCATTCCACGTATTCCTCGGCGTCATGAACGAAGTCCTCGATCTCTTCCGCAAGACCGGCGCGCTCCTACACGGGCATTTCGTGCTGCGCAGCGGGCTCCACAGCCGTGAGTTTTTCCAATGCGCGATCCTGCTTCAGCACGCGACCATCGCCTCGCAGGTCTGCGGGCTGCTCGCGGAGAAATTGCGCGGGTTCGAATACGACGCGGCGGCGGCTACTGCAGCCACAGTCGTCTCGCCCGCGGTCGGCGGCATCGTCGTCGGCCAGGAGGTCGCGCGGCACCTCGATACGCGTCACATCTTCGTCGAGAAGGACGGCCAGGGCGGCCTCGTGATGCGCCGGTTCGAGATCAAACCCGGCGAGCGCTTCCTCGTCGCCGAGGATGTGGTCACGCGTGGCGGCCGCGTGCAGGAGACGATCGACATCATTCGCGCGCATGGCGGAGTCGTCGTCGCCGCGGGGAGCATCGTGGACCGCAGCGGCGGAAACCTTCCCGACTTCGGCTGTCCGTTCGTCTCGCTCGTGCAGATGACGCCGGAGACTTTCGAGGCGGACAATCTTCCCTCCGACCTCGCGGCGATCCCGGCCGTGAAGCCCGGCAGCAAGTAAACAACAGGCGGGGCCGGATTACTTGAACCAGTGGCCTGAAAAAATCAGGAAGCCGAAGCAGACGCAATTGAACGTGAGCACCGTGCCCATCGTGCGCGTGAGGCGGGTATCCGCGAGCCATTGGGCTTTTTTGTTCCAGCGCTTGTAGCGGTCGTGAACGACCTGCAGACCCCCGTGGTAAAGCCCGTAGACGAGGTAGTGCGTCTCGAGGCCGTGCCAGACGCCCATGGCAAAAAAAGTGACAAGGAGCCCGGCGTGGCTGGCGTGCACGGGATTCCTGATCCAGCCTTTCTTCGTGATCCAGAGGTAGAAGCGCATGAACACGAAGTCGCGCAGCCAGTGCGAAAGCGTGATGTGCCAGCGGTTCCAGAACGCCTGGATGTCCGGAGCAAGGAAGGGAAGGTGGAAATTCTGCGGCGTGCGGATGCCAAGCAGATAGCTGAAGGCGATGGCGAAGGCGCTGTAGCCGGCGAAATCGAAGAACAAGTAGAAGCTGTAGGCGTAGGCGTAGGAGACCATCGCGCCGAGGCCGTGGTGCGCCGCCACCGGAATGAGCCACTTGTCGTAGATGACGGCGGCGAGCACGAACTTGTAGAGGAGGCCGCTGAAGAAGCTGGCTGCGGCGAAGTCGAGATCCTTGAGAAATTCCGCCCGCGACCGGGGCGCGTCCCAATCCAGCTTGAAACGGCGGAATCGATCGATCGGGCCGGAGGAGATTGTCGGGAAGAAGAGCAGGAAGAGGAGAAAATCCGCCGCGCGCAGCTCCTTCACGGTGCCCTCGTGGATGCACATGAGCACGTCGATCGCGCGGAAGCTCAGGTAGGAAATGCCGATGAAGCCGACGAGGTTGCCGCCGCCCCCGGCGGGCAGCAGCTTCGCAAGCACGAGCGGCGAGAGCGAGAGGAGCACGGCGGGCGTGATCCATTTCTTGGAAGCGTCGCGCCGTCGCATCGCGAGATAGCCGCGGGCGAGGAGAAACTGCATCGCCGCGAAGCCGAGAAGCGTCGCGAGCTCCTGCCAGAAGGGATCGCCGGCCTTTCCGGTGACGGGCCAGGCGTATTGGACGATGAGCATGAGCGCCGTGGCCATCGCCAGCCAGCTCTTCACCTTGCGGCCCATCAGCCCGAGCGCCACGGTCGGCAGCACGACGGCAAAGAGCAAAAGGCCGAAGTAGAAAAAATCCGCGTAGGGCGCCATGGCGCGTTCAGGCTTTGATCTCGAGCTCGGCGAGGAGCGCCTTGCGATCCACCTTGCCGCTGGCGTTCGTCGGCAGCGTGTCGCGGAAGATCCATCTTTTCGGAATCATGTAGGCGGGCAGCCTCGCGGCGAGCGCCTTGCGCAGCTGCGTGGAAAGCTGGAAGTCGCTCTCGCCGCCGCGCGACTCCGGCAGCACATACGCGGCCATGCCCTCGACGTGGATGCCGCGCCTGACCGGCAGCACGACGGCCGTGCGCACGCCGGGCAGCTGGCGGATGTTCGTCTCGACATCCTCGAGCTCGATGCGATGCCCGCCGATCTTCACCTGATCGTCCATGCGGCCATGGAAAAAGAGCAGCCCATTGCGCACGCTGGCGAGATCGCCGGTGGCGTAGCCGCGCTCGCCGCCGAGCTCGAAGAATTTCTGCGCGGTGAGGTCGGGGCGGCCAAGGTAGCCGGGGCTCACGCTCGGGCCGACGATGAGCAGCTCCCCGCGCTCGCCATCGGGCAGCGGCCCGCGCTGCCCGTCGCCGGGATACACGCGCACGCCGGTCATGGCGCAGCCGAGCGGCATGGACTCGTGCGCCGCGAGCAGCTCGCGCGTGACGCGGATGGACGTGACGGCGACGGTGGCCTCGGTCGGGCCGTAGGTGTTCCAGATTTCCGCCTGGGGAAAGCGGTCGAGCAGCTGCAGGGCGAGCTGCTCGGGGAGCGGCTCGCCGCAAAAGAGGAATCGCCGGAGCCGGGGGAGAAGCGCCTGGGCGAACTTCGCATCGGCGGCGCAAAAGGCGGCGAAGGAGGGCGTGGAGACCCAGGTGGTGGGATTCGTGCCTTCCAGGAGCGCGAAAAGCTCGCGCGGGGCGGCGAGGACATGCCGCGGGATGGAGACGTGCGTGCCGGCGGTGAGAAGCGACGGGTAGAGATCCATCACCGAGACGTCGAAGGTGAACGGCGTCTGGCCGAGGAACACCTCGGCGCGATCGGCAAACTTCTGCTCGGCCATGAGCCAGTCCAGAAACGAGAGCAGGCAGCGCCACGTGATGACGACGCCCTTCGGCTCGCCGGTGCTGCCGGAGGTGAAAAGAATGTAGAAAGGATCGTCGAGGCCGGCGGCGGCGGGCGGCTCGGGAGGAACGGGTTTTTCCGCGAGGCGGCGGATGTCCTCCGCGCGCAGCTCGGCGGCGGGCCGCACGACCTCGCGAATGCGGGCGACCCGCCCGGCGGGCAAATGGTCGTCCACCGGCACATAGGCGCGGCCGGCGAGCGCGGCGCCGAGAAACCCGGCGAGCATTTCCGGCTCCTTGTGGCCGATGACGAGCACGGGCGCGCGACCTTCGAGCGTGCGCAGGTGCGCGGCGACACTGGCGGCGGCGGCCCAGAGGGCGCCGCGAGTGGCGGAGTGCAATCCGTTCGAGTAGGCGACCTCGTCGGGATGGCGGCGGGCATGGGCCTCGATGCGGCGGAAAAAATCGTGAGGCGTCATGGCGTCAGAATCCCTGATAGATAAAAGTGGGCGTCGCGTAGTTCCCGTGCGTCTGGAGATAGATGACCGCCGCAAGAATGAGGGCGTAGGAGAGAAGCAGGGCGACGAATCGCAGTCGCGGATTTTCGATCTTCGAGAAGAAGGCGTGCATGAAAGTCAGAGCATTTTCCGGATCCTGCCCAGGTGGCCGTGATAGAAGGCGTCGACGACGCGGTTGATGGTGATCCAGCCTTTGGGATTCGGATCGGCAAAGCCGAAGAACTCCGGGTCGTTTTCGAATTTTTTGAAGTCCACGACGGGCATGCGATAGCGGCTGCCGATCTTGTGCACCTCGCCGTAGTAGCGTCCCCAGGCGGCCGCGGAGACGCCGAGCGACTCGAGGTAGCGGGCGTTGACGGGCACGGAGATGACAAGCGGCCTGGCTCCATATTGCGCGAGGATCGCGAGCATGAGGTCGTAGTCCTCCCATTCCTTCGTCGCGCTGAGCCGCTGCAGGAAGGCGGGGTCGTTCGTCTTGTAGAAATAGGTGCGAGGGTGGTCCTGCACCTTCTTCCACAGGGTGGCGCGGAAGCCGTAGGCGTTGTTGCCGGAGAGCTTTTGGAACTCCTTCGCTCCCCGGGCAAAAACGCCATCCCAGTCGATTTCCATGGGCTGCTCGGCAGGAGAATTGATGCGCAGCTTGCTGGCCTCGCGCCGAAAGCCCGCGTAGGTGAACACGGGGTCGAGCAGCCTCTGGATCTCGAGGTAGCCCGCGGCGGCTCCGTTGATCAGCGGAAGGACAGCGCGGCGCGAAGGGGTCTGCTCCGCCAGCGCGGCGACGAGCTGGCCGAGGAAGGCGTTCCTGCGCAGGGTCTCGGGATAGTCGGCCATGCGGGAAGCGAGGCGGCGCTTGATCGCGGGATCGAGAGACGGCGAGGTGAGCGCGGCGAGGGCGTGCTCGACGGAGAAATTGCCCTCGTAGGTCGGCGTGTTCGCGGCGGGACGGAAGAACCATTCCGGCGTGAGGATCACGACGAGCCGCTTGCCTCGCAGCCGCTCGCCGAGCGCCGCAAAACGCTCGGCGATGAGGAGAGAGGTAATGCCGCGGTCGCCGATCGGCGCGACGCAAAAACCGGTCGGCCGCGACGCGAAGAAATGGTCGATGCGGTTGCGCTGCGGATAGACGAGCTCGCAGCTGCCGTAGACGGGCAGGTAGTCGTCCCGCCGCAGCACGCGCTCGTCGGCGACGAGGCCGAGGCGGGTGGACTTGAAATTCGCCAGGGCGAGTTTCCCGAAATGGCGGTCGAGCTTCGACTCCGTGTAGAAGTGAAGCCCCGCGACCAGGCAGGCGATCACCAACAGTGCCGCCAATGCAGCCGCGAGACTCGTGAGTTTCACAAACTAAAGGCGGCTGCGGACGTTATCGACGATGTGCCGCGGCGTGTCCCACGTCGCCGCATCGAAATCGGTGAGCGGAATCTCGACGCGGCATTGCTGGGAAAGCGCGGCGAGCAGCTGCACCACTCCAATGGAGTCCAGCAAGCCGCTCTCGAAAAGCGGAAGATCGGGATTTTTCCGAACTTCGTCGGTTTGCACGACTTCTTCCAACGCACCCAGCACCGCGGCATCGACATCAACCATCAGGCATTCTCATGGCACAGGCCGGATAAAATGCAAATCCGTCGTCCAAAAATTCTGAAAATTTTGCCGAGACAATGGGTCAGGCGTCCCGCAGGCCGAGATCGTGCTCGATCTGTTCGAGAGATCGGCCCTTGGTCTCGGGGACCATCGTCTTCACCCAGACGAGCTGGAGCACCATCATGAAACAGAAGAAGAGGAAGACGTAACCGGGAGCAAACGCCGTCACCATCGCCGGAAAGAATGTCGTCAGCAGCGCCGCAAAGACCCAGTGGGTGGAACAGCCGAAGGCCTGGCCTTGCGCGCGATGGCGATTCGGAAAAATTTCCGAGATCAACACCCAGATCACCGCCCCCTGGCCGACGGCGTGGGATGCGATGAAAGCGAAGATGCAGATCGGAACGATCGAGTAGGTCTGGCTGAAGAACGCCCATGCGCAGACGCCGAGCGAGATGATGTAACCGAAGGAACCGATATAGAGCAACGTGCGGCGGCCGAGCCGGTCGATCAGCCACAATCCCACGAAGGTGAAGAGCAGATTCGTAACGCCGATGCCGATGGATTGGAGAAGCGCGGCTTTTTCACCCAGTCCCGTCATTTCAAAAATACGAGGCGCGAAGTAAAGGACGGCGTTGATGCCCGAGAGCTGGTTGAAAAATGCAACCAGGAAGGCCAGCAGGATCGGCGTCTTGAGGTGCCAGCTCCAGAAGCCGCCGGTGCTTGTTTTCTCGTGGGCTGCCTCGGCAATGACATCGGCTTTCGCTTCGATCTCCGCTCGAGAGAGATTGGGGTAGATCAGAGAGAGGACGTCGAGGCCGCCGGCGCGATCGTTCTTCCAGCCAATGAGCCAGCGCGGACTCTCCGGCAGCGCAAAGCAGAACAAGGTGTAAATTGCCGAGGGGAAGGCGGCGACGCCGAGCATCCAGCGCCAGGCATTTTCCCCGGTGCCGGCCAAAAGGGCATTCGACGCGTAAGCGACAATGATGCCGAAGACGATGTTGAACTGGAACATGCCGGCCAGGCGGCCGCGGTATTCGGGAGGCGCGATCTCGGAAATAAAAAGCGGCGCGGCGATCGTGGACATGCCGATGCCGATGCCGCCGAGGAAGCGCGCGATCATAAACGTATACACTTCCGGCGCGAAGCCGCAGCCCAGAGCGGAAACAATGTAGAGCATGCCGATAAAGATCAGCGTCTTCTTGCGGCCGAAGCGATCCGTCGGCCAGCCGCCGATCAGTGCGCCGACGACGGTCCCCCACAAGGCCATGCCGATCGCGAGGCCGTGCACCGCGCTGCTCAAGTGCCAGAGAGCCTGGACCGTCTTCTCGGCGCCGGAAATGACGACGGTGTCGAAGCCGAACAGAAAGCCGGCCAGGGCCGACGTAATGGACCAGAAAAAGATTTTTGCCAGGGGGGAGGATTGGGACATGGAGGCAACAATTTCGAACCCGCCGCTTACGATCAACTGAATAGTGACGAACTTAAGAAAGAGAGACGCCGGGCGACCGCCATCGCCCGAGCCAGGCCGGATTTATCGTGTCTAGCGGCCGATTTTGCGAAGCGGTCGCCCCGCGAGGAGGTTCGCCTCAATCTTCTCGAGCGAGACGCCCTTTGTCTCCGGCACGAAAAAGAGGAAGAAGAGGATGAAGAGGACGTTCAACGCCCCATAGAGCAGGAACGTATTTCCGTCGCCCAGCTTGTGGAGCATGGTGAGAAAGGTCATGCCGACGATGGCGTTGGCGATCCAGTTCGTGCCGGTGCTCGCCATCACACCCAGATCGCGGCCCGCCAGCGGATAGATTTCCGAGCACAGCACCCAGATGATCGGTCCCGCGCTCATCGCAAAGCCGATGATGAAGAGCAACAGCGCGGCGATCGCGGCGAAGGCCAGCTCCGGTTTACCGGCGACTCCGATATTGAAGAATGTCCCCACGGCGAACATCGAGGCCCCCATCACGACGAATCCGGCAAACATGATGGGCTTGCGCCCGAGCTTATCCACGAACGCGATGGCGATGAAGGTCGCGAGCACATTGGTGACCCCCACGAGCACGGTGCCCCACATCTGGTCGAGCGTGTCGGTAAAGCCCGCGATATTGAAAATGCGCGGCGCGTAATACATGAAGACGTTCATCCCGGTGAACTGCTGAATGACCTGCAAGCCCACCCCGAGCGCGATCGCGCGACGGAAATTGGAATTCTCCAGAAAAAGCGAAAGGCCGCTCTGCCGGACCTTCAAACTGTCCTCGATGGCCGCCAGTTCCGCGCGCAACTCCGCCTCGTCGAGTTTCATTTTCCGAAACACCGCCTCGGCGCGATCACGGAAGCCTTTCAGGCAAAGCCAGCGCGGACTCTCGGGCAAAAACAGCACGCCCAGGAACATGACCGCCGCCGGGATGGCGATGACGCCAAGCATCACACGCCAATGCCCGCCGACCACGCCGCCGATATTCGCATAAGACGCGAGCCACGTGTTGCTGGCAAAGGCCAGCACGATGCCGATCGTGATCATCAGCTGATACATCGAGATCATGCCGCCGCGCACGGCTTCCGGTGAGATTTCCGCGAGGTAGAGCGGGGCCGTGAACGAGGCCATGCCCACCGCGATGCCCAGGAAAAATCGGGCGCCAATGAGCACGTGCTCGCTCGGAGCGACCGCGCAAGCCAGCGACCCGACCACGAAAATCACGGCGCTGAAGAGGATCGTATTGCGTCGGCCGAAATGGTTCGAAAGATAAGCGCTCGCCAGCGCGCCGAACACCGCGCCCACCAGGAGCGCGCTCACGATGAATTCGATCACGGCATTCGAAAGCTTGAAGTCTTTCTGGATGAATCCCTCGGCGCCGGAGATGACGCCGATGTCCAGCCCGAAGAGCAGACCGGCGAGCGCCGCGGTGAAGCCGATGAAATAGACGATGCCTTTTGCCTTGCGGGGAACTTGACTCATGGGGGAGGAGGGAGGAGCGCCAGCGTGCTCCCGCCCGAGGCCGACCGCAAGACGTTTCCGACCTACGCGATCAAGTCGTCGCACACCTTCGCCGCGTCGAAATATTTTTCCGCGAAGGCCGCCGCCGCCGCCGAATGCCGCTCGTAACTGGCGGCCACATCCGCGATCGCGCGAGCCGCGCCTTCCAGATCGTCGAAGGCCAGCACGCCGTCCCCCGCGGGCAGGTGCTCGCTCCAGCCGGTATCCTGCACGACCACCGGTTTTCCTAGCGCGAGATAGCACGCGCTGCGGCAGCTGAACCAGCCGCTGCGCGATTTCACGTAACCGTTCTTCGCGATGCTCCATTCGGCTTTCGAGTTCGCGAGGAAGTCGTGATACGTCGCGTAATCGGGCAGATAAATGTCGGGCTCGATGATCTTCCAGCCGGCTTGCTCGAGCTTTTCCGTCGGGCGGTTGCGGCCCACGCCCTGCCCCATCGCGAGCACGAATTTCTCGCCGGTATGCCGCGGCAGATCAAAAAAACGGAGAAACTCGATGTCCTTCTGCCCGTAGTCCTCGCCCTCGAATCGCTTCGGCTTGTAGCTCGCCCAATTCATCACCGTCGTCCACGCATCCCGCGCGACGTGCTCCGCGGTCGGCGGCAGCAGATTTTTTCGCCACCACTCGATGGCGATCGGCTGCACGGTCGGCCGCCAGTCGATTCCCGCCGCCGGCACCTTGCAGCCGGGCAGGCCGACATTGAGCCCGAAGGTCAAATGCTCGTCGTGCGCCAGCACGTGGTCGCGCGTCTTGCCCGGCTCGGTGAGACCGACGTGCGTGAACATCGGATCGCCGTCGACGAAGAGTTTACGCGGCACGGAGGCTGTCGCGCCGCGCAGCCAGCAGGCGCCCGAGACATTGACCAATACGTCCGCCTCGCGAATCACGCGCTCGGAATCCGCGCCCGCCGGGCCGTGATACGTGTCGGTCGCCTCGTTGCGATAAATCCATCGGTCGCCGAGGTCGAACTCGTGCATCACCCGCTCGAGGTAATTCACGTTGTAGGAACAATCCGCGGACGGCTCCTGCCGGACCGGATCGTAGGCCCAGGTCGCCGTGTCCTCGAGATACCAGACATCGTGGCCGAGATCCCGGAAGCCGAGCACGTATTGGAGATAGTCCCAAGTCACGCCGCCGAAGGCGTAGTTGCCGATAAGCCCGGTCACGAGAATGCGCATCGGCTCAGGAAAGGGATTTTTTGAATCTGGAAAAGGGGAAATGGGGAATGTTTCAAAAATCGCTTCTCCGCATTCTATTTCCCCCTTTCTCCCTTTTCAGATTCCTCAGGATGGAATTTCGTTTTTTCCTCCTCGCGCCATCGCAATGTCGTTACAGCGTTGCCCGTGAAGATCGTCATCGGAGTCGGCATCGCCTCGCATCCCATCTCGGCCGCCGGCAACACCTGGAACTCGCTAAACTGGGCGCTCGGCTTCCGCGAGCTCGGATGGGACGTCTGGATCACCGAGGCCATCGCCAGTGACAAATGCGTGGACCTGCAATGGCAGCGCGTGCCCGTCGAGCAAAGCGCGAATCTCGCCTACTGGGACGAGGTCGTCGCGAAGTTCGGCCTCGCGAATCGCGCCACGCTGCTCATCGACGGTGGCGCGCCCGATCTCGACAGCTTCCGCGATTTTTGCGCGGAAGCGGATTTGTTCCTGAACCTCTCCGGGCATTTTCAAAGCGAGGCGGTGTCGTTCCCGAAGGCGCTGAAAATCTACCAGGACGGCGATCCCGCCTTCTCCCAAGTCTGGGTCGAGAGCTACGGCGTGGACATGCATTTCGCCGCGCACGACCGATTCCTCACCGCCGGCCTGCGACTCGGCCAGCCGGACACCTTTTCGCCAACCTGCGGCATCGAGTGGATTCCGACTTTCCCTCCCGTGGCGCTTAAATACTGGCCCCCTGCCTGGCAGGACCAAAACCAAAGCCCGCGGGAAAACTTCGACCGCTTCACGAGCGTCGCGCATTGGGAAGGCTACAAAAGCAGCGAATGGCGCGGCGAGTGGTTCCATGGCAAGCGCGAGGAGTTTCGGAAATTCACCGACGTTCCCCGATCGGTCTCGCGCCCCATCGAGCTCGCCACGCACGTCGCGACGCACGAGGCCGAGCTCGGCCCGTTCCGCGAGGGCGGCTGGCAATTCACCGAGGCCACGCCGATCTGCTCCACGCTCGACGCTTACGCCGCCTACATTCGCGGCTCCTCCGCCGAATTCTCGATCGCCAAAGGCGGCTACGTGCTCTCTCGCGCGGGCTGGTTCAGCGACCGGGCCGTCTGCTACGCGGCATCTGGCAAGCCTCTCGTCGCGCAGGATACCGGCCTCGGCGAGCTGCTGCCGGCGGGTGAAGGCTTCCATGCCTTCGCGACACCGCGGGAAGCCATCGCCGCGTGCGAACGCGTGATCGCCGATTTCCCCGCCCAGCAACGCGCCGCCCGCGCGCTCGCCGAGGAATATTTCGACAGCGGCAAGGTGCTCACGCGCATTTTGAACCGGCTCTAGGCGATGCAATTGCCGGCCCTGCCGGCGACGCTCGCCCTCGCTTCCAGCGCGGGCCGTCGCGATGATGGCGGCGGGATGGGATGGCGCACTAAAACGCCATTGTCCCCGGCTTCCCCGACGACGGATCGTGGAGCGTGCAAGGGGAAGGCCTCGAACCCGCGCCCTGCTTGATTCGCCGGTCGTGTCCGGTTTGAATCAGGGCTTCACGGCAAGTCTGGCAGCTTTAGCCAGGCTGCACCGGCGCTCGTCGAAAGATAGAAAAGTCCTTATCTTCCCGAGCAAAGCCGCCGCGACGTGGAGGGTGTCCGCCGCGCGACTTCTGATGCGTTCCGCATGGGACTCGCTTAACTGCTCTGCCTTGCGAAGCGCATCCGTCCACGGAAGCGGAATGTGGACAAGGATGCCGTCGGAAAGGTCTTCTTCGATCTGACGCAGCGCGATTTTACCTTCATCGTGCGTCATACTGCCTCAGTGAACGCGCAAGCGAAGGCCGTTGCGAACTTCCAGCCGGTGAAACGGGTTGAACACGAGCGGCACGGCAAGCCGGACCACTAAACGCCGCGCCGCCTCCGAGTTGCTGTCGCTGCAATACAAGGAAAGCAGGAAAGACGAATCCCCATAGTCCTCCGGCGAACGAGTCATAGCACACCCTTCATGTCTTCGTGAAAGGCCAGGGCTTCCTTCCTGTTCAACCTCACACCAAGAAGATGTCGCTCCTTGAACCTTGCCGCCCAATCGAACTTGCGAGGTTTTACAGGCTGTGCTGGCGCAAGTGTTGCGAAGGCGCCCCGTTACGCGTGATGGACACTTCTTCCCCGTCCTCGATCCACCGCGCCACATCCGCAAAGCGATTACGAAGATCGCGAACTGTTGCGATTCTCGGTTCTTGTGGGAGCAGTCGCCTTCATATCCTCATTAAGTGATACGTATCATGTATCATACATGGCGCAGGCGTCAATCAGATTTCAAAATGAGGCTCTACCGATTCGCCGGACAACGCGCCGATCTTTTTGGGATCTGGTAAAATAATTTTTACTTTTTTGTTGCCGCGGCAATCCTTGCGCCTACTGTAATTTCTGCGGCAATCTTAGCGCCTACTGTAATCCATATGAAATTCCCCGTTTCCATAAAGTCTCTCGCCGCTTGCACCGTTTTGGCAATCGCCGCTTCAGCCGGCAGCCTGAAAGCGCAGATCATCCTGTATCAGTTCTCCACGGCTCTGGCGACACCCCAGAACATCTATGACGCCTCGAAAGTCTCGACTTTTGCCGCGCCTGATGTCTCGGGGCCGGCAGACGGCACCGCGCTCTTGGCGGGATCCTTCCTTCCTCAGTTTACTAACACGGTTGTGCAACCCGGATTTCAAAATTCCCAGTGGACTACCGCCTCGACGCCTGGCTTCTCCCTCTTTTCTCCCAACGGCGTTACGCTGGATAATAGCACGGAGTTCGCTACGGGATATTTCACTTTCACTGTTACCGCGACCAGCGGCGTAATGAATTTATCCAGCCTTGAATATAACATGGCCAAGGGCAATACTACGGGAACACGCAACTACGCGATTTACGCCTCAGTCAACGGAGGAAGTTTCGCTCTCACGGATACACCCCTGTTTAATGGGGGGACAACGGGAACGCGGGCCGCTCCAGAGTTTAAGTCGCTCGACCTGAACGACCCGCTCTATCAAGGAGTCAGCTCGGTCACTTTCCGTTTTTATCCTCTCACCAGTAGCGCCGCCTTTTCGGTCGACTTTACCGGCATGACGGTTAATGGCACCGTGGTAGCAGTCCCCGAGCCTGGAACCATTGCTTTAGCTTTCGCCTCACTTCCATTGCTGGGGTTGGTGGTGCTGCGCAGCCGGCGCAAAGCATAGTCGAGCTGCCTCTGCGGGTCGTTCCAAATTTACAAAATCCGCCGCCCTCACGGGTGGCGGATTTTTTGTTGAGCAGAAAGGTTTAGAGATTCTGTCCCTATTGAAAGCCATGCTCCACGGAGCCTCTTACGATCATGTCGGCGTGGTAAACATCCCGATTTCCTGCATGATAAGTAGGCTTTAAAGCGGTCGTGCGCGAAGAATTCCACCGTTCCCACGGTTTTTATTTCAGCGGCCCTATCCAAACGCCATAATCGCAAGCCCCATCTTCGATCCAGCAAGATTCTCTGCCATTAGGCTTTGCCTGATTTTTCCACGATTGGATATTACCGGATGCCGTATTCCTTCCGCCGCATCGCCAGCGCCATTGCCCTTCTCCTTTTGGTTGCGCTGCCCTGCACCGCGACCAGCGTCACAACGGAAGCGGAACTCCGTCTGATCATCGCAGACCTGCGCGGCGGCTCCCCGGCGATCACCATTACTTTTACCGCCGACATCACCCTCACCCGCAGCCTGCCAATCATCCTCGGCGTGCTGCCGCTGACGATCGATGGCACGGGCCCGCTCGATTGCGCGAATACCGGCCGTTCCTTTCTTATCGCCGGGGGCACCGTCCACCGTCGAGAACCTCACCATCGCTCGTCCTCGTGGATCAGCGAGCCGTGGCGGGGCAGACCTACACGCTTATGACGTTCATCACGAACTCCGGATTTACCACCTCCGATTTCACCGTCACCGGCATCCCCGGCACGCTCAATCTCGCCGCAAACTCGCTCACCTTCACCGTATCGCCGAACCTTCCACCCGCCTACGGCGTGGCCATGTCCATCGCGAAGGGTAAAAAAAGCGCCACCTTCACGATCACGAATACCGGCCGCACGACGACAAGCTTCAATCTTTCGAGAAGCCAGCAAGTCGCCAACGCCTATAACGGTCCAAAGCCATCAAAGCCCGGCAAGTCGGCCGATCAAGATCTCTTACTCCCTCGGCGGAATGAATATCACCAATGCTCTCGCAGCCGGCACCGCAAACGTGACGATCCCCGCGGGCGGCAACACCAAGATCGTTGTGAAAGTGAAGACGCGTAAACCGATCGTCTTCAAACGCACTATCCGCGCCAAGCTTCGAGCCGTCAGCCAGGCCGACAGCAGCAAATCCGCCGCCGCCCAAGCTACGCTCGTGCTGCACCCATAGCAGCCAACTTGGCACCGCGAGTTCGCTCGCCTCGCGGTTTCAAACACAGCATATCGATCTCGCCCTTCAAATTTTAACCGATGGGCTCGGCAAGCTTTCCGTCCCCGATTAGCAGGTTATTTTCCAGACCGACCAATGATCATATCCGGGCGATAGATTTCGGCGTTGCTCGATTGAAACTCCGCTTTCAAGCTCACGCGCAATTTCGAAACGTCGACCAGCTCCCATTTTGTCAGGCGCATGGAGGCGGAATCCCCGCCCGAGTGTTCGATGCCGGCCAGCATTTGCAACGCGTCGTCCTGAATTTTTCCCGTGAGCGTGCGCGGCTCGTAATAAAACGTGCGCAGTGAGCTGCCGCGACTCCCCGCCTTGTAAAGCTTCGGATCGAGGTAAAGCACGGCGCCGTCATCGGTCACAATCCGCAGATCGGGATAACCCGATCTCTGCTCGCGGCCTTCGGCGGTCGGCGGAACCGTGCATTTCCAACCAGGGAGCCGGTTGACCTGCCTGCGGATTTCATCCTCGATGTAATGGCTGGCCTCGTTCACGCGGCCGGCCCGGTGAATGACGTGCCCGGGATCGTTCAGCGCGGCCAGCGCCGCATCGAGGGCGAGCCCAAGTTTTTTGAGGAGCCCGGCGTGCCGTTTCGGATCGACCGGAATAATGCGCTTGCCCGTCGCGGCCATCACCACGTCCGCAAAGGAAATGTCGCGCAGATCATCCTGATGCGCGACCAGCCAGCGCACCAGTTCCGCCTTGTCCGGCCCGGCGCTTTTTTCCGCCGCGGCCCACGCGGCGGGCGCCGCGAGCAGGAAAGCCAAAAAAATGACCCTCATTCGATGACGATCGCCCTTTCGACGGCTTGCCTGGCCATGGCGAGCCCGGCCGTATCCCGCGCGTGAATGGCAAGGAGCGGCTCGCCCTTCGTCACCGGCTCGCCCGTCTTGCGAATTCCGCTGAACCCGACGGCGAAGTCGATGGTGTCCGCGGCCACCATGCGTCCGGCCCCGAGAAGAACACTCGCCAATCCGATCGCCTTCGCATCGATGCGCCGAATCACCCCGTCATTCGGCGCGGGAATCGTCGCCACTTCCGGCGCCGGATGAAATGCCGCCAGATTCTCCAGGGCTCGGGCATCTCCCTGTTGTTCCTCCACGAGCTTCAGAAATTTATCCCACGCCGCTCCGGATTCCAGGTGCCTCCGGAAAATTTCTCGCGGCAGATCGGTCACCGCGACGCAAAGCTCGAGCGTCAGCTCAACGAGATCCGCCGGGCCTCGATTTTGCAGGGTTTCCACCGATTCCGCCACCTCGAGAGCGTTGCCTACGGTTTGACCGAGAGGTTCGTCCATCGGCGTGAGCAGCGCGGTCGTTCGCACGCCGTTGCCATTTCCCGCCGCCGACAAACCAGCCGCCAGCGCTTCGGCCTCCTCGCGCGTTTTCATGAAGGCGCCGCTTCCAAACTTCACGTCGAGGACCAGCCGGTCCAGCGATTCCGCCAACTTTTTCGACATGATGCTCGCGATGATCAGCGCCTGGGAAGGGACCGTCCCCGTAACGTCCCGCAGCGCGTAGAGTTTTTTGTCCGCGGGACAGAAGTCCGCGGTCTGACCCGCCATGAAGAGGCCGATTTTTTCGATCTGCCGCAGGGCAGCCTCCCCGGACAGATGGACATTGAAGCCGGGGATGGACTCGAGCTTGTCGAGGGTGCCGCCGGTGATCCCGAGGCCGCGGCCGGAAACCATCGGCACCCAGAAGTTCTCGCAAGCCAGCAGGGGCGCGAGCACCAGCGAGACCTTGTCGCCGATCCCGCCGGTCGAGTGCTTATCGACCTTTGGTGGAGTGCCCGCCGGCCATTTGAAAACGCGCCCGCTATCGCGCATCGCGGCGGTGAGCGCGGCGGTTTCAGTTTCGGTCATGCCGCGAAAGAAAATGGCCATCGCCATCGCGGCCATCTGGTAATCGGGCACATGGCCCGCGGTGAATTGGCCAATGAGCACGCGGATCTCCTCCGGCTTCAGCTCGCCGCCTTCACGCTTTCGCTCGATCCAATGGGGAACGTGCATCGTGCGATGAGAAAAGGGAGAATCTGGAACTCAGGAAAGCCGGAAAATTCAAAGGCATTCTCTGAGTTCCTGAGTTCCAGATTCTCAAGCTCTTTCCGAAAAAGAAAAACACCCGCCGGTGAGGGCGGGCGTTTTCAAAAAACAATCGACAACGAAATTTACGCGGCGGCTTCGACATTCACGCGGCGGCCGGCGCGGTCGAACTTCACGTTGCCATCGACAAGCGCCCAGATCGTGTAGTCACGACCGAGACCGACATTACGGCCCGGCTGAAACTTCGTTCCGCGCTGGCGGATGATGATGTTGCCTGCGACGACAGACTCGCCGCCAAATTTTTTCACACCGAGACGTTTGCTCGTGCTGTCGCGTCCGTTTTTGACGCTGCCCTGTCCTTTTTTATGCGCCATAAGCCTGTATTAAGCAGTGATGGATGTGATTTTGAGCCGGGTGATCTGGCGGCGATGACCGACCGTGCGGTGATAGCCCTTGCGGCGTTTGAATTTGAAAGCGATGACCTTGTCGGCCTTGGCCTGTTCGACCACTTCCGCGGTCACGGCGGCGCCCTGAACGTGCGGCGCGCCAATGGAGACGCCCGAACCGTTGGAAACCAACAGAACCTCGTCGAATTTCACCTCGGCCCCTGCCTCGAAATCGAGCTTCTCGACTTCGATGACATCACCTTCTGCGACGCGGTATTGTTTACCGCCTGTATGAATTACTGCGTATGCCATGAAATTTTCCTCCTCTGTGGGAACCGCGGAGAATCTCACGGAAAGTTTTTTTCTTCAAGCGAAATTTTTGCCTTGCGGGAATTCACCCGTCC
>JAATET010000108.1 GCA_015655545.1 Chthoniobacterales bacterium
CATCGAAGACGGCGCCGACGAGATCGACATGGTCATCGACCGGGGCGCATTCCTGCGCGGCGAATACCGCCAGGTCTTCGACGAAATCGCGGCCGTAAAAGCCGTCTGCGGGGCGACGCATCTCAAGGTCATTTTCGAAACCGGCGAGCTGGAAACTTACGACAACGTCCGCCTCGCCAGCGATCTCGCCATCCGCGCCGGCGGCGATTTTATCAAGACCTCGACCGGAAGGCCGCGGTCAACGCCACGCTGCCCGTCACCCTCATCATGCTCGAGGCGATCCGCGACCATTTCTACGAGACCGGCATCCGCATCGGCATGAAACCCGCCGGCGGCATCAAGACCGCGAAGGAAGCGCTCGCCTATCTCGTGATGGTCAACGAAGTCCTCGGCGCCGACTGGATGGCGGCCGATCTTTTCCGCTTTGGCGCCAGCACCCTCGCCAACGATGTGCTCATGCAGATCGTTCGTCTCTCCGACGGCCGCTACCAGAGCCCCGACTACTTTTCGCTGCCATGACCACGACCAAACGCCCCGCTCGCGATCTCCGCGCGAGTTCAAAAACAAAGGCTCTCGCCCTCCATCCCAACGCCACCGCGCACGCCGTCGCCGTTCCTCCGGGCGAACGCCGCCTGCGCCTCGGCGAATGGACCTACGCACCCGCGCCGGAGACCACGCCCGTCAAGATCGACTCCGCCTACGGACTCTTCATCAACGGGGAATTCACGAAACCCGGCAAAACCTTCGCGACGATCAACCCCGCGAACGAAAAAAAACTCGCCGAAGTCACCTCCGCCACCGCCGCCGACGTGGATCGCGCCGTGAGAGCCGCGCGCAAAGCGCAGGAAACCGTCTGGGGAAAAATGCCCGGCCGCGAACGCGCGAAATATCTCTACCGCATCGCCCGCCTCATCCAGGAGCATTCGCGGGAGCTCGCCGTGCTCGAGACGATGGACGGCGGCAAAACGATCAAGGAAAGCCGCGACATCGATCTCCCGCTCGTCGCCGCGCATTTCTTCTACTACGCCGGCTGGGCCGACAAACTCGAATACGCCTTCCCCGGCCGCAAAGCCCGTCCGCTCGGCGTCGCCGGCCAGGTGATCCCTTGGAATTTTCCGCTTCTCATGGCCGCGTGGAAACTCGCGCCCGCCCTCGCCGCCGGAAATACCTGCGTGCTCAAACCCGCCGAGACCACGCCGCTCACCGCCCTGCATCTCGCCCGCATTTTTCAGGAAGCCGAACTTCCACCCGGCGTCGTGAATATTCTCACCGGCGCGGGCGAGACCGGCGCGGCGCTGGTCGGCCATCCCGACATCGACAAGATCGCCTTCACCGGCAGCACCGATGTCGGTAAAAAAATCGCCGCCGCGCTGGCCGGCTCGAAAAAAAAACTCACGCTCGAGCTCGGCGGAAAAGCCGCGAACATCGTCTTTGACGACGCGCCGATCGAGCAGGCTGTCGAAGGCATCATCGCCGGCATTTATTTCAACCAGGGCCACGTCTGCTGCGCCGGCTCCCGGCTCCTCGTGCAGGAAGGAATTTACGGCGAAGTCATCCGCCGCCTTCGCGACCGCATCTCGATGCTGCGCGTCGGCGATCCGCTCGACAAGAATACCGACATCGGTGCGATCAACAGCAAACCGCAGCTCGAGAAAATCAAGGAGCTCGTCGCCAGCGGCGTGAGCGAAGGCGCGGCGCTCGTGCAGCCGAAGTGCAAGCTGCCCAAGGCGGGGTATTTTTTCCCGCCGAGCTTCTTCACCGGCGTCACCGCCGCTCATCGCATCGCGCGCGAAGAAATCTTCGGCCCGGTCCTCAGCGTCATGACCTTCCGCACGCCCGAGGAAGCCATCGAGCGCGCGAACAACACGCCCTACGGCCTCAGCGCCGGCGTGTGGACCGACAAAGGCAGCAAGATTTTCAAGATCGCGTCGAAGCTCCGCGCCGGCGTCGTGTGGGCGAACACCTACAACAAGTTCGACCCGACCAGCCCATTCGGCGGCTACAAGGAGAGCGGCTTCGGCCGCGAAGGCGGCATTCACGGCCTCCAGCCCTACGTGACGTTGGGTTAGCTCTTTCGGACTCAATCGCGGGGCTCAATATTCCGCCGAACGCCGACGCCTTTCACGATCCGTCGAGAGCGGCGATGAACGCCTCCATCGCGCAAGGACGGACCGGTTTCCGCCAAGATAGGGAGAGCAGGACATGACCCCGTCGGGGAAGGTTGCACCCGCAATCTCTCCCATGCGCTCCCACAGTTCCACAGCCTCCCCAAGGACGCGGCTCCTTGTCGCCGGAATCTCCGGCTGGTCATGAGTTCCGCGATTTCCCCCGATCGCCCCGTTGTCGAGACACTCGTCCGCGACGTCCTTTTCCGCCAGCTCGGCCGCCCGGTGCCCGCCGCGCCAGCACCGACCCTTTTGGTGAACAGCTCGGCCCGCCACATGCACATCTCGCCGGAAAACGTCGAAGTGCTTTTCGGCCCCGGTGCAAAGCTCACCGTCCACAAGTGGCTGTATCAGGAAGGCCAATATGCTTCCGAGCAGGTGGTCACGCTGATCGGTCCGCGCAAGCGGATCATTCCAAATCTCCGCATCCTCGGCCCTTGCCGGAATCTCACGCAGATCGAACTGGCACGAACGGATTCCATTCAGCTCGGAATCGATGTTCCCGTGCGAATGTCGGGTGATATCGAGGGCACGCCGGGCGCCTACGTGATGGGGCCCAAAGGCATGCTCGAGATGAAGAACGGCGTCATCCGCGCCGCCCGCCACGTTCACATGTCGCCCGCCGACGCGGCATTCTACGGCACCCGCCACCTCGATCGCATCACGCTGCGCGTCGTCTCTCCCGGCTGCACGACACGCTTCGACGACCTCATCGTGCGCGTCGATCCCTCCTTCAAGCTCGAGGTCCACATGGACACCGACGAGGCGAACGCCTGCGACCTCGAGCACGCCACGAGCGTGGAACTCCGCAAATCCTGACCCCCAACATCACTCAACCCCAATACATATGAACGAAGCAATCGGACTCATCGAAACCCGCGGCTACGTCGGCCTGGTGGAAGCCAGCGACGCGATGGTCAAGGCCGCCAACGTCGAACTCGTCAAGTTCATCCCCATCGGGGGTGCCTTGATCACAACCCTCGTCACCGGCGATGTCGGCAGCGTGAAAGCGGCCGTCGAAGCCGGACGCGAAAGCGCCGCCCGTGTCGGCAACCTCGTGGCCTCCCACGTCATCGCCCGCCCCGCCACCGAACTGGTGAAATTTTTCACCGCCTAACCCCTCGAAAGAATACCCACCATGTCTGCTCAAGCACTTGGAATGATAGAAACCAAAGGCCTCGTCTCCCAGTTCGAGGCCACGGACGCGATGCTCAAAGCCGCGAACGTCGAACTCATCGGCTGGGAAAAAGTCGGCTCGGGCAACGTAGCGGTTTTCATCCGCGGCGAGGTCGCAGCCGTCAAGGCCGCCGTCGAAGCCGGCGCCACCGCCGCGAGCGCGATCGGCGAGATCGTCGCCGTTCACGTCATCCCCCGCCCGCACGAAGACCTGCCGATCCTCGGCAAATTTCTCGGCGGCAGACCCGCAGCCGTCGCCAAATCCACCGCCAAATAAAATAACGCCACCTCCCGCCACGCCCGGGCGCGGCCCGGAGCTGCCGATTCGAAAGTTCCCTGTCGTCCCATGTCCAATCAGATCCTCGTTGCCAATATCGGCAGCACCTCGTTCAAGTTTCGGCTGTTCGAGATGCCGTCGGAGCGCGTGCTGGCGAGCGGCGGGTTTGAGCGGATCGGCAGCGCGGAATCCAGCTACCGCTACCGGATTGGCAACGGCCCGGAACAAAATGGAACGCGGCCGTTTCCCGACTACGGCGCGGCGATTCTCTTCGCCGAGGAAGCCCTGGGCGGCTTCGGCGAGCTGGCCGCCGTCGGCTTCAAGCCCGTGATGGCGCGGAACATTTCCGGCACGCAAGTGATGGACGAACGCGTGCTCTCGGCGATGGAGGAAATCCAGACGCTCCTTCCCGCGCACAATCCCCCCGCCATCGTCGGCGTCCAGATGTTCAACCGGCTCTATCCCGGACTTCCCTGCATCGGAACCTTCGAGACGGCATTCTACGACCACGTCCCGATGGAAAACCGGCGCTATCCGGTGCCGCTCGAATGGGAGGAAAAATACGGCATCCGCCGCCACGGATTCCACGGCGCGAGCCACCGCTATGTCACGCAGCGTTGCGCCGAGCTGCGCGGGACGGACCAGCTGCGCATGATCTCCTGCCATCTCGGCGGGAGTTCGTCCATCGCCGCCGTTCGCGACGGCAAAGCCATCGACTCGAGCTGGGGCATGACACCGCAGAGCGGATTGCCGCAAAATAACCGCGTCGGCGATTTCGACTGCTTCGCCCTCATCTACCTCGCTCGCGATCTCGGCCTCGGACTCGACGCGGTCGAGCAAGCCCTCACCAGCCGGGCCGGTCTCAAGGGCATGTCCGGGCTGGCCAGCGGCGACATGCGCGACATCAGCGAGGCGATCACCCAGGGCAACGACAATGCCCGGATCGCGCTCGACGTTTTCGTGGCCGCCATTCGCAAATATCTCGGCCAGTTTCTCGTCGAGATGAACGGCGCGGATGTCGTCATTTTCACCGCCGGCATGGGCGAAAACGATGCCTCGCTCCGCGCCCGCATCTGCGCCGATCTCGACTTCTGCGGCCTCGAACTCGACGCCGAAAGGAATCGCGCCGCCTGCGGAGCCGAAGCCGTCATTTCCGCCGCGCACTCGAAAATCGAAGTGCGCGTCATTCCCACCAACGAAGAGCTCATCGTCGCCCGCAACGCGTGGCGCAAGCTCCTCGAAACCGCCCCACCCGCCGAGGCGGCGACCGCCTGATTCCTCTCAACCCAAAACCTCAATCCACAAACATATGGCACA
The DNA here is from genome assembly GCA_015655545.1 of Chthoniobacterales bacterium. GTDB lineage: Bacteria > Verrucomicrobiota > Verrucomicrobiia > Chthoniobacterales > JAATET01 > JAATET01. The sequence goes on from JAATET010000108.1 coordinate 4,936, forward strand.
ACAAGCACTCGGAATGATCGAAACCCGCGGCCTGATCGCGCTCGTCGAGGCGACGGACGCGATGCTCAAATCCGCAAACGTCCAATTGATCGGGCCCATGACCCAGGTCGGCAACGCGATGGTGACTGTCTGCGTCGAAGGCGACGTCGCCGCCGTCAAGGCCGCGACCGAAGCCGGCAAGACCGCCGCCCAATCGCTCGGCGAAATCATCAGCGTCAGCGTCATCGCGCGGCCGCACGGCGAACTCGCAAACGTGCTCCCAAAAATCAAGTAACCGAATCGCGGACCGTTGCGCCGTGATCGCGGAAGAGATCCGGCCGGCGCCCTCGTCCGCAGAGATCCATCAATCCGAAAATCCCCATGATCCTCGCCCGCGTCGAAGGCAGCGTTGTCGCCACGAAAAAGCATCCCCGGATGACCGGCAGCAAATTCCTGCTCGTCCGGCCGCTCGTCGTGGATTCTCCAGCCGCCCGCGCATTCAAGCCCGGCTCAAGCACCCTCGTCGCGGTGGACAGCATGGGCGCCGGTGAAGGCGAAGTGGTCCTCATCGTCCAGGGCAGCTCCGCCCGTCTCGCGACCGACGACAAGGATCGGCCGGTGGACGCCGTCGTCGTCGGCATCGTCGATACCGTGGACGTCGCCAAGCACATTCTCTACCGCGCACACTAAATATTTATGGCTCACATCGACGAAAAATTGGTTTCGCAAGTTGTCTCCGAGGTGCTCTCGCGCCTTCAATCCCAAGGCGCCGGCGCGCGCTCGGAAAAAAGCGAATTCGGAGTCTATGAAAGCATGGACGACGCCTGCGCCGCCGCCCATCGTTCCTTCCTCAAGCTCCAGGAACTCGGCGTCTCCGCCCGTAAAAAGGCGATCCAGGTTGTCCGCCGCATGTGCGTGCAGAACGCAAAGGAATGGGGCGAGCTCGAGTTCGCCGAGACAAAAATCGGCCGCCTCGATCACAAGATCGAGAAGCTGAAAATCTGCGGCGATCTTGTCCCAGGCGTCGAGATGCTCGAGCGCATGGCCTTCAGCGGCGACTTCGGACTCACGATCGTGGACTACGCGCCATGGGGCGTTATCGGCGCGATCACGCCTTCCACGCACAGCGTCCCGACTCTCACCGGCAACGCGATCAACATGATCGCCGCCGGAAACGCCGTCGTCTTCAATACCCATCCCGGCGCCGCCGGTTGCGCAGCCGTCGCCATTCGCGCCTACAACCAGGCCATCTTCCGGGAGATCGGCATCTCCGATATTCTCGCGACGGTCGTGAAGCCATCGCTGGATACTTTCGCCTCCATGTGCCAGCACCCGCACATCCGCCTGCTCTGCGTGACCGGCGGCCCGGCCGTCGTCGCCGCGGCAATGAAAACCGGGAAGCGCGCCGTCTGCGGCGGCCCGGGCAATCCGCCCGTCGTGGTCGATGAAACCGCCGATCTCGACCGCGCCGCCCGCTCGATTATTCAAGGCGCATCCTACGACAACAACCTGCTCTGCATCGGCGAGAAGGAAGTCTTCGTGGTGGACGCCGTCGCGGACAAGCTCATGGCGGAATTGGAGACCGCCGGCGCCTACCGCCTCGATGCCGCCCAGGTGAAGGCCCTCGCGGGAAAAGCCTTCGTCTTTCCGCCGGCCAAGGGCGGAGGATGCTCGCATCCCGTCGTGAGTCGCGATCTTGTGGGCCGCGATGCCGCGGTGCTCGCGAATGCCATTGGCGTCTCGGTCCCCGCTTCGACCCAACTGCTCTTCGGCGAAACGAAGGCTGACCACATCTTCGTCGATGAAGAGCAAATGATGCCGTTCATCCCGATCGTGCGCGTGCCGAATGTCGATGCCGCCATCGCCGCCGCCATCAAAGCCGAGCACGGCTACCGCCACACCGCCGTCATGCATTCGCAGAACATCAGCAACCTCACGCGCATGGCCAAGCAGGTGGACACGACGCTGTTCATCAAGAACGGCCCGTGCATGACCGGCCTCGGCCTCGGCGGCGAAGGATTCCTCAGCTTCAGCATCGCCACGCCGACCGGCGAAGGCGTCACCACTCCCATGACTTTCACCCGCTCCCGCCGCTGCGTGATGGTGGAGGGACTGAACCTTTATTGAATGAGAATCGCCACGATCATCGGCCACGTCACCGCGACCGTGAAGCACCAGAGCTTCGAAGGCTGGAGGTTGCTCGTCGCCGTGCCGGAGAGCCCCGATGTGGCTCCGCAGGTCGTGATCGACAACCTCGGCGCCGGCATCGGGCAGAAAGTCATGATCGCCAGCGACGGCAGCGAAGCCCGCAAACTCCTCGGAGACGAACGCAGCCCCGGCCGATGGACCGTGATCGGAATCATCGATCCTGAAAGGACGCTCGCGTTATGAGAATCGGCACGGTCATCGGGCGCGTCACGCTCTCGGTTCGAAACAATGCCTACATCGGCGAGCGGCTCCTGCTCACGCTGCCGTGGAATCGAGACACTCTCGCCGGCGGCTCCTCCCACGACCCGGCCATCGTTGTTTACGACCATTTTGGCGGCGATGTCGGCCAGCAGATTTGCATCAGCGAAGGCCGCGAGGCCGCCTGTCCTTTTCCCTCGCCGACGCCCGTGGATGCCTACTGCGCGGCGCTCATCGACGAAATTTTTACCAAGGAATAAATTATGAAACTGTTCGCCCAAAAAGAAGCCGAAGAATTCGTCAAAACCGGAGCCAGGGAATTTCGTTTCAGCCGCGACGTGCGGCTCACTCCCGGCGGCAAGGACGTCCTGACCGAATCCGGCATCAAGGTCGTCTTCGATGCCGGCGTCGAGCCCCCGGCGCCGTCCGCCGCCGCCGCGTCCGCGCCATCCACTCCGAATGATCTGCAGCTTTTCAACTACGCCGAGGCTCAGCGCATCAAGGAGGAAATCTGCGACATCGGCCGCCGCATCTGGGCGCGTGAATACTGCGACGGCAATGGCGGAAACATCTCCTGCCGCATCGGTCCCGACCGCTTCATCGTCACGCCCACCGGCGTGAGCAAAGGCTTCATGAAGCCCGAGATGATGTCGCTCGTCGATGGCAAGGGCAACCAGCTCGCCGGGAAGATGAAACGCTCGAGCGAGTTCACCACACACATGGCGATCTACAATGCGACCGCCGAGGCCGTGTCCGTGTGCCACGCGCACCCCTGCCACGCCGGCGCGTTTGCGATCAAAGAGCTCGCGCCGCCGCCGCGCCTCATTCCCGAGCTCGAAGTCTTCGTCGGCCAGGTCGCCGTCGCTTCCTACGAGACGCCCGGCTCGCCGGAGATCGCCGCCTCCATCGCGCCACTCGCACCCACGCATCAATCCATCATCATGGGCTGCCACGGCGTCATCTGCTGGGGCAAATCCATCGAGGACGCCTACTTCAAAATGGAGATCACCGACGCCTACTGCCGGACCGTCATCCTCGCGCAATCCCTCCCCGGCTCCGCCTCCATCCCCGGCGACAAATTGGGCGATCTTCTCGCGATGAAGAAACAGCTCGGCCTGCCGGACAACCGCTTCGACCTGAAAACCGCCGAACTCGGCGAGGTGGACCCCTGGACGCAGATGTGCGGCCAGCACGGCTGCTCCTCGCCCGTCACGCCCTTCCATCCCATGACCAATCCCGGCGCGCCCGCCGAAAACGAAGCGCTCGTCCAGCGCATCACCGACGAAATCGTCGCCCAACTCAACAAATAGAAACGATCATGAAAGTCGCCATCATCGGAGGAGGCGGACGCGTCGGTTCCTGCGCCGCGTTTGCCCTGCAATGCTCCGGCCTCGTCAAGGAAATCGTCCTGCTCGACGCGAACCAGGCCACCGCCGAGGGGGAAGCCCTCGACCTGCTGCACGGCGCCGCCTTTTGCGCGGACCAGAAGATCGCCGCCGGGACCTATGCCGATTGCGCGGCGGCGGATCTCATTTGCATCACCGCCGGCCTGCGCCGCAAGCCCGACGAATCCCGCCTCGACCTCGTCAATCGCAACGTCTCCCTCTTCGCCGGCATCCTGCAGAGCCTCAAGGAAGCCGGGCTCAAAAAGGATGCCATCGTCTTCGTCGTGTCGAATCCCGTGGACATCCTCACGCAGCTCGCCGTCGAGCGCACCGGCCTGCCCGCGTCCCGGGTCCTCGGCCTCGGCACCGTGCTCGACACCTCCCGCTTCTGCTCGCTCATCGCGCACACGCTCACGCTGCCCGCGACGCAATTACGCGCCATGATCCTCGGCGAACACGGCGACACCATGGTGCCCATCTGGTCTTCCGCCACCGTGGGTGGCTTCCCGCTGCTGAAATTCCCCAGCGTCACGCCTACATTCCAAAACGAGATCTTTGACCGCACGAAAAAAAGTGGCGCGGAAGTCATTTCGCGCAAAGGCGGCGCCGGCTGGGCTGTGGCCGTGGCCATCCGCGAAGTCATCGACTGCATCGCACTCGACGGACGGCGTATCCTCCCCGTATCGAGCCACGTGAAGGGCGTGTATGGCATTCGTGATATCTGTCTCAGCGTGCCCACGATCATTGGCCGCGCGGGCGTGGTCGGCCACATCGAAGTCGAGCTCTGGCCCAAGGAACTCCAGGGTCTTCAATCCTCGGCCAAGGCGCTCCGGGACACCCGGCTCACGATCAAATAGGCAGCATCGCCTGGTGGCATTGACGTTTGGCGGCTTCGGGAATTTATGTAGAAATATTCGCAACCGGGGAACAGGACCATGGCTTTCCGGCATAAACTCGTCGTTCGCAAATCGCCCTTGTCAGAAAAAGAAAACGAGACCGCCGTCATCATCCTTCTTCTGGCCCTCGCTTTCCTCGCCGCCTCCTCCAGACACGTGCTTTCCTATTCCGGGGCGATCGCTCTTACGCTCATCCTGGTCGCAATTTGCACCGCCTACAATGTGACTCTCCTGATTCGAAATCGTCGGCGGAAGGTTCCGATGATCATCGATACCACCGGCCGCTGGATTCCGGCAAAGACCTCGCCCGCTGAGGTGAAATCCCATCTGGATTATTATTGTGAGATTCCTCGATCGGAACACGGCAAGGGTCCCGCCCCCACGGTCTCGATCCTCGACAGCGCTTCCCAGCCGATTGCGTCGGGTTTCATCGTGAGGCCGAACGAATTCGGAGACGTGACCATTCATCTTCATCCTCGCCTTCTGCCCGGCCTTTCCCCGCTCCGTCCGTAAAGCTGTCGATCACCGGAAAAAGCTGATCCCGATCTCGCGTCAGCTCTTGAATGCGGCTTCCCATGCGGCATTCTTGAGCGGATGGACGCCTCTTCGATCACCCGCTACCTCACCGAGACGTTTCCCGATATCCAGGTCGAGACGTCGGACGAAAGCTCGTTCTTTTTCTGCGGCGAAGAGCGCAAATTTCCCTTCGCCACGCTCGTCACGAAAGACAGCTACGACACCGTGTCGAATCTGAATCGGCCGGGCGTGTTCCGTCTGAACATCGGTCTTGCCCGAGCGACTTTCCTTTCGTTTTTCGGCGCGCAGCCCGCCCGCCCCGGCGAGGCGGATGCCGGCCCTGCCGATTGCGATTTTACCGCTCTGGACCGCTTGATGCCCCATCCCGTCTACGGTTCGATGTTCTGGGCCTGCGTGCTCAATCCGTCTGCATCCACGTTCGAGGAGAAAGTGCGGCCGTTGCTCGCCGAAGCTTATGAGCAGGCGTCAGGCAGACACTCCGGACGCTCGTCCGGAAAGCAGGACTGATCTCGTCGCCGGAATTGTCTTCTCGCTAACCGCGGGGTTCCCGGATAAACTTCGCCATCCCGTCCGCTCATGAAACGCCCCCTTCTTCTCAGCCTCGTCTCCCTTTGTGTCTTCGGCATTTCCCGCGCCGAAAAACCCTCGCCGATCGACCCCGCGGCCCTCGCCCCGCTCAAGCAAATGAGCGCGACGCTCGGGGCGGCAAAAGCCTTCGCTTACAAATCGAAAAGCATTCTCGAAGTGCCGGCCGAGACCGGTCAGTTCGTCACGCTTTTCTCCACGGGCGATGTCGCTCTCGTGCGACCGGATAAACTCCGCGCCCGGCTCGGCGGAGACGCGCCGTCCTTCGACTTTTACTACGACGGCTCCACCGTCTCGGCTTTCGCCCCGGGAACGAACGTCTATTCCACCACGAAGGCCCCTGCGACGATCGACGCCATGCTTTCCGGTTTGCAGGAGGAAACCGGCATCCGTTTTGCATCCGCTCCCCTGCTTTTCAACGATCCCTATTCCATCCTCACCCGCGACCTGATCAGCGCCGTCGTCGTCGGCCCGTCCGCCGTCGATGGCGCGGCCTGTGTTCATCTCGCCTTCCGATCCGAGGGGGTGAACTGGGAAATCTGGCTCGAGTCCAATGCCCGCGCGCTGCCGCGACGCCTCGCGGTGACTTTCACCGACCGCCCTAATTTTCCGCGCACTTTGGTCGATTTTTCCGGATGGAATCTCCATCCGTGGTTCCTTGGCAAAGGAGCTTTCGTTTTCGAAAAACCCGCCGGCTCCAAAGAAATCCCCTTCGTTTCCGTGCTGCATTCCGCCGACCGCTAAAAATCCGCTCCCCGAGAAACATCCCATGAAATCCTCCCTTTCGTTCCTTGCTCTGGCAGCCGCCTCCGCCATTTTTTCCCTCGCTCAAATCGGCTGCAGCGGCGTCTATGCCGTGAGTCCCGGGCCTGTCGTGGCCGGGCCTCCGCCGATCGTGCCGGTCTACGCATGGGGCGGCGCGGGTTTCTATGGCGGCACCTACTACGGAAGCCGCAGCGTCTACTACAACAGCTCCTATTACCGGGGCGGCAGCGCCGCCTATTATAATGGCTACCGCGGCAACGGCGCCGCCTACCGCACGCCCTATTCGAACGGCGGCTACTACAATGGCGCGCGCGGCAACGCTTCGTGGCACAACGGCTCCGGCAGTGCCAGCACCTACCGGGGAGGTTCCGCCTCCTGGAACAACGGCTCCGGCAGCGCCCATGGATATCGCGGCGGCTCCGCCTCGTGGGGAGGCGGCTCCGGCTCGTGGAACGGCTCGCGCGGCCGCTCGGGCTCCTGGAACCGCCGCTAGACCAGCGACGATCCGGCGCGAAGGGGCGCGTCGTTTGCCTTGAGCGCCGGACCGCCCGGGAGCCCCGCCGCATTCGGCCGGTCACGAAAAAATTTGGAAATTCTGTCCGACCCGGCGTCGCTCGTTCGTCGAAACCTTGAACGAACCAATCTCCACATCATGAGCTCTCCAACATCCTCCACCCCGAAAGTGAAACCCATCCCCGACGGCATGCATTCGGTAACTCCTCACCTCGCCTGCGCGGGCGCCGGGGATGCCATCGATTTTTACGTGAAGGCATTCGGCGCCGTCGAATGCTGCCGCATTCCCACACCGGACGGCAAACTCATGCACGGCGCGATCCGCATCGGCGACTCCATGATTTTTCTGGTCGATGAATTTCCCGATATGAATTGTCTCGGCCCGAAGGCGCGGGGCGGCTCATCCGTCACGATTCACCTCCAGGTCGAGGATGCGGACGCCGCCTTCGAACGGGCGGCCGGCGCCGGCGCGACCGTGAAAATGCCGCTCGACGACATGTTCTGGGGCGACCGCTACGGCATTGTCGAGGATCCATGGGGCCACAGCTGGTCCATCGCCACCCACATTCGCGATGTGCCGATGGACGAACTGCAGAAATTCGCCGAAAAGGGCTGCCCCGGTTAAAGGAGCTCCCGCGCAGCCTCTTCCATTAGCTCGTCGCACCGGTGAGCGGTCGAAAACGCCGGACAGCCCCGATCCCCAAGACGAGAAAGACCAGGAATACGATCCCCTGCGACACGGCGAAGGGAGGCTCGGATTGCGTCGGAGCGAGGACGAGAAATGCCGGCACTTTTCGGAAAAGCTGCACGACAAGAACGAAGACGTTGAGGTAAAGCGACGCCAACGCGGCGACCACATAGACCGGCCGCCAACCGGTGGCCAGCTTCCGTCCGCAAAGAGCGTAAATTGCCACCGCAAGAGCGATGAGCGAGAGAATGCCGAGCACGTGGGCCGCTCCGAAACCATGCGGCGCGGGCAGGAAGAACCCGGTCGCGCTCGTCCCGACGGTGGTCACCAGGAACAGTGCCGTCCACGCCGGCAGGCGCGCCGAAGCCAGCATCCCGCCAGCCGCCACAAAACCCGCGAAGATTCCCAACAAACTCAACCCGACATGAACGAGAAGAAATGCGTCCATGCGCGAGAGCATGCCGCCCGCTTTTTCGATCGTCCATCCCGATTTCGAAACCCGTAAAAAAAACTCCGCAGACTTTCACCCGCGCACCGGCACGGCAAGACGCGAACTTTCGGAAACCACCATCCGAAAATGACTCACAATCCCGCCGATCCGCACGATCTTCGCACGCCGGAGAAACCGATCCTGGAAACCTTCGATCTCGCCGTGGAAGGCGAGCGGCCGACCGCACATGCGCACCGGGTCGAGAGGCTCGCCCAGCACGCTCGCGGCGTGAAAAAAGTCGCCGCCCATCTTTCGGAGGAACGCGTGACCATCACCTACGACGCACGGGTGACGAATCCCGCGGAGATTCACGAACTCCTCATCCAGCGCGGCTACAAGGCTGCCGTCCACGCGAAGTAAACAAAGCAATCGCCCGCGAAAGCCGCGCGCACATTCTATCCACCCAGCGCGACGGCAAGGCGGGCAAGTTCCCGCTTCATCGCGGACGGATCCGCCTTCTGCTCTTTCACGCGGTCTACGATCGCCTGCACCGTGTCTTTCATCTGGCTCATCGCGACGCCCTTGAGCAGCGGCGCGGCCATGGACGATGGCTTCACGAGATTTGTATACCGAAGGAGGCTGCCCTCGGCGCCAAAGGGCTCGACGTAGAGATTTCCCGCGCTTTCCAGGATGCTCGTGGCCTTGAGCATTTGCCATTTCACGCAAAGCACCCCGCCCTCATGCTGGCTCAAGGTGTCCCGCACCGTGTAGGCTTCGTCGGCCAGGATCGGCAGGTCGATCACGTAGTCGACCTCGCAACTCATCGGGCTGATCACTTTCGAAATTTTCGACTTCAAGCAATTCGGCACGAATTTCGTGGCATTGTCGTAGTCGGTGAAAATCGCAATCACCTCACGAGGCGTGGCTTTCACGGCTTGATAGACGATCACCTTCGGCCACGGATACCCGTCGAGCGGCTCGGTGACCATCACCTGCCCGCCGGCCTTGACCTTCGCCTGATCGGCGGACGAGAGCTCGCTCATCAAATCCGCGCCAGCTACGGAGGGAAGCGCAACGAGTCCGCAGAGCAACAATCCTCGCAAGGTTTTCACGCGGCGAGGGTTGCCGCGGGCGAGAATCACTTCAATCTTTTTTTGCCCGTCCCGGCAGAGTCAAGATTGCGCGTGAAGAGGAGGGCTGACATCCTTGCGACTCCCCTCCATGAAGCTTTTTCTTCCGCTCGTCATTTTTGTCGCGACGCAAAATCTCGCCTTCGCCGAGCCAGGCTCGCTGGCGGTGACCAACCTCGCTCCCGGCACACACGTCTCGCTCGACGGCGATTGGCAATTCCTGCCCGCCGAGGGAAAGCTGGCCCCTGCCGACAGCGCCCCGAAATCGATCGACGCCGCCGCAAAAAAGATCGCGAGCGAACCGCTTCCCGCCTGGCCCGCGCTCAAGGTGCCGCAATTGCTGAATCACACGGTCTGGTGGAACCAGAATGTCTCTCTCGAATACGAGGATCAGGAGGCCGCTCGCGTCAAAGCGTTCCCTTTCGATGCGAAAAAGACCAAGGCGGGCTGGTATCGTTACGAACTCGTTCTCCCCGCCTGGGGGACCGGAGCGCCGCCCGATCTCGTCGTGAATTTCGAAGGCGTGGCCATGATCTCGCGCGTGTATTGCAACGGCGCCTACGTCGGCGGGCATCTCGGCATGTTCGGCGCCTTCGACTGCCGGCTCACGCCCCACCTCAAATGGGGCGCGAAGAATCAGCTGCTCGTCTATGTCGAACGCGGCGCATCGGTCGCCGATGGCGAAAAAGTCGTGCAGGTCGCGGTCACCGTCGCCGTGACGAAAGACATGCTCACGTCGCTGAACGCCGGCATGTTCGGCGGCTTTGGCAACGGCCCGCGCGCGAAATTCATGGGCATCTGGCAGCCCGTCACCCTCAAGGTCGCCGCGCCCGCCGGCCGCATCGCCGACGTGTTTTTCATCCCGTCGCTCCAGGGTCACGAAATCCAATTCACGATCGAGAACCCGCAATTCAAGGCCATCTCCGGCTCCGTCTCCTACACCATTCGCGATGCCGAAACGAAGACCACTCTCGTGGCCGAGACCCTGCCCGCCGCCATCATTGCGCCGGGCAAATCCGTGGTCGTCACCGCGAAACGCGCGGACCTTTCGCCGAATCTTTGGACGCCCGACGAGCCCCGCTTGTATAAACTCGAAGCCAGCTGGAAAGACGCGGCCGGCGGCGTCTCGGACACCGCCGCTCTCGACGTCGGCTACCGCACGGTCGCCGTGAAAGGCGAGCAGGTTTATCTCAATGGCAAACCCTACTGGTCACGCGGCGCCAACACGGCGCCCTATGGCTACAAGCCGAACGACGAGCCGACCGCCCGCGGCTTCCTGCAAGCCATGCACGACGGAAACACCGTCATCACCCGCACGCACGGAAACCCTTGGAACGAGCTGTGGCTTTCACTCGCCGACCGGATCGGTATCGGCGTAAGCGTCGAGGGCGTGCGCCCGTGGGCCCTCATGAGCAAATCCCCCCCGCCTCCGCGTCCGATCTTGCAGCAATGGAAAGACGAGCAGCTCGAAAGCGTCCGCCAATATCGAAACCATCCCAGCATCCTCTTCTATTGCGTGTCGAACGAAGGCATCCAGGGCGACGACGACAACAAAAAGAAACAACGCATCTTCCACGACATCATCGAGGAGATGCGCAAGCTCGACCCGACGCGGCCTATTTTTCAGACCTCGGGCGATTCCGATCCCGCGCACAATGCCGACATCGAAGACATCCATTCCTACTGGGGCTGGTATGAGTCTTCCTCCTACGTGAACAGCTATGCGACCTCCATGCGCGGCCTCACGCTTGGCGACCACCGGCCATTCCTGAATCAGGAATGCGCCGTGCCCTACCAGATGATCGACGATGGCTCCGTGCTGCCGAATTACATCCGGCTCTTCTCCGCGCATCCCTGGGTCGGAGATATCGGCGTCCATGGCGGCGACTCAAAATATTTCTCCCGGCACGTCGGCGACGAAGCGAAACTCAAAGCCGAAAAACTTCGCTACCAGCGCGTCATCGTGCCCACCGCCGGCGTCATGCTCTTCAACAACTCGACGTGGATACAGCACGCGCTTTCCCGGCCGCCGTCGGAGTGGAAACCTCTGCCCGTTTACGAGGGCGTGCGCGTCGGATTCCAACCCGTGCTCGTTGCCCTGGAATCGACCCAGTCGTTTTTCTATGCCGGCGCCGCCCTCAAATCGAACGTTTACGTGGTCAACGACGACGTAAAGTTCCGCAACCTCGCCGGCCTCACATTGAAGTCGGAAATTCTCGACGCCGACGGCCAGGTCGTCGCCGGAAAATCCCAGCCCGTTGGCGCCGTCGCCTATTACGCCGTCGGAAAAAATCCGTTCGAAATCACGATTCCCGCCCTCCCCGGTGACGAATCCGCGCCGAAATTCGGCACGCTCCGCCTGCAGCTGCTCGACGCTCAGGGCAACATTCTTTCCACGAACCCCTACCCGATCCGCGTCGCCGCGCCGGCCTGGGCCGCCGCCAACGTCCAGGGCCGCAAAATCGCGGTCGATGGCTGCGACGAGGCGATCACGCAATTTTTAAAATCGGGAGGTGCGGAAATACACCCGCTGGCCGGCGCCTCCGGCATGGATGCCGTTCTCCTCGGACCGAAAGCCACGGAGGTCGGCGAGGCGTCCGCCGCCGGAGCACTGCGCGCGCACGGTCGCCTGCTGGTGCTCGGCCAGGGTGCCGCCGCCCTTCGCTTCGCCCCCGATGCCGCCCGGAAAAATGCCGTCGACGGCGCGCGCACGGACCAGCCGATCGGCGAGTTTGTCGAGATGCTCGGCTGGCAGGAAAAGGCCCCGGTCTTTGACGGACTCGACGCCATGGATTGGAAATGGTGGGCGCGCGGCAATGCCGAGCCCGCCTACGCCGCAAGCGCGAGCCACCACCTCGATCCGAAATCGATCCTGCCCCTCGGCCGATTCCTCGACTCGCACTTTTACTGGCATGGCGACATGCAGAAAAACTACGACTCGCAAATCGGCTATCCCGTCTTCGCGGTGAAGCGGCCTTGGGGCGAGCTCGTGGTCTGCGATCTGACGATTCCCTCCGCGCTCCCCTACGATCCGCGCGCCGGACGCACGCTTTCCAACCTTCTTACGCGCGCGCTGCCGCAACCGTGATTTTTAGCGCGACAGCGCGGCGCCGAATCCCTCACGATTGCGCGACATGGACCTGACCGACGAACAAAAGACCGCCGTCAAACAATGGCTCGAAGCCGGCGCCGGACTCTCCGAGGTGCAGAAACGCCTCCGCGAGGAATTTGAAGTTTCGCTTACCTACCTCGACACGCGCCTGCTCGTCGACGACCTGAAACTCATGCCCAAGGATCCGGAGCCCGAGCCGCCCCCGGTTGCCGAAGACGTTCCTCCTCCCGCCGCGGCAGAACCGCCGCCGCTCCCTCCCGCCGCCGATGGCGCCGGCTCGGTGCGAGTAACGATCGATCAGATCATGAAGCCGGGCACCATGATCAGCGGCCGGGTCACTTTCTCCGACGGCGAAAACGCCGCGTGGTATATGGACCAAAGCGGTCGCCTCGGACTCGATCCCTCGACGATCGGCTACCGCCCAAACGAACGCGACGTGCTCGCTTTCCAGGTGGAGCTGCAAAGGCTCGCGCGCACCCAGGGCTACTAGCCGCAATGACGATTTCGCTGAACGGCGAGCCTCGCGAAGTGCTCACCGCGCGCACCGTGAGCGAGCTCGTCGCGGAGTTCGGCCTCCCCGCCCCCGCGCTGCTCATCGAGCACAACAAAATTGCCCTCACCCGCTCGGAATGGGCCACCACGCCCCTCGCCGACGGCGACCGCATCGAGCTGCTCCGCGTAACGGCAGGCGGCTAGCATTCCCCATTTCGCATTCCGAATTTCGCATTACACTCACGCCATGTTCAGCCGCCTTTCCGACAAACTGCAGGACGTCTTCAAGGACCTCCGCGGCCACGGCCGCATCAGCGAATCGAACGTCAACGACGCGATGCGCGAGGTCCGGCTCGCCTTGCTGGACGCCGATGTCCACTTCCAGGTCGCGAAGGATTTTATCGCCCGGGTGAAGGAAAAATCCCTCGGCGAGGACGTGATGCGCAGCATCACGCCCGGCCAGCAGATCGTTAAAATTTTCCACGACGAGCTCGTCGCGCTGCTCGGCGGCGACTCCGAACCCCTGAACCTCGACAAGCCCGCGCGCATCCTCATCGTCGGCCTCAATGGCGCCGGCAAAACGACCTCCTCCGCCAAGCTCGCCCGCTGGCTGAAGACGCAGGGCCGCACGCCGAATCTCATCGCCTGCGATTTGCTCCGCCCCGCCGCGATCGACCAGCTCGCCACCCTTGCCGGGCAGGTGAACGTGAATGTCTTCACGCCCGACCGCGATGAAAAGGACGTGCTGCATGTCGCAAAGCAAGCGCTCAAATGGGCGGACGAAATCGGCGGCAACGTCCAGATCTTCGACACCGCCGGCCGACAGGAAATCGACGAACCGCTCGTGCGGGAGCTGAAGCGGCTGAAGGAATTTCTCCAACCGCAGGAAGTGCTGCTCGTGTGCGACGCCGCAACGGGGCAGCAGGCGGTCTCCGTCGCCGAGCATTTTCACAGCGCGCTCGGGCTCACCGGCATCATCCTCACGAAACTCGACGGCGACGCCCGCGGCGGCGCGGCGCTCTCGCTGCGCGAAGTCACCAGGCAGCCGATCAAGTTTGCCGGCGTCGGCGAAAAGCTCACCGAGTTCGAGCCCTTCCATCCGGACCGCCTCGCCGGCCGCATCCTCGGCATGGGCGACGTCCTGAGCCTCGTGGAAAAGGCCGCCGAAGCCGTCACGGAAGAAGACGCGATGCGGATGCAGAAGAAACTGCAAAGCGGCGGCTTCGATCTGGACGACTTCCTGCAGCAGTTCAAAATGATCAAGCGCATGGGGCCGCTCCAGAATATTCTTGGCATGATCCCCGGGATGGATAAGTTGAAAGATTCCTCGATCGACGAGGGGCAGCTTAAGCGGGTGGAGGCGATCATTCTCTCCATGACACCGGCCGAGCGCACGCGACCAGAAATTCTGAACGCGCGCCGACGGCAAAGGGTCGCTCGCGGCAGCGGCACCTCGGTGACTGAGATAAATAATCTCCTTCTCCGGTTCAGCCAGATGAAGAAGATGATGAAAAAGGCGGGCAGCATGAAAAAAATAATGGCCCAAGCACAGAGGAGTTTTAAGTCTTAAGTTTGTAAGTTTGAAGAGACGATAAAACCGAACCTCCGCGCACCAACTTAAGACTTAAAACTTAAAACTTAAAACTCACTACCATGGCAGTTGCGATTCGACTCAAGCGTGAAGGCGCGAAAAACAGCCCCTACTACAAGATCGTAGTGGCCGACCAGCGCCGTCCGCGTGACGGCAAGTTCATCGAAATCATCGGCACCTACGATCCGAAGAAGGAAGGCGAGAATTTTTCCATCCAGCTTGATCGCGCCGAGTATTGGGTCGGAGTGGGTGCCCGCCCTTCCCAGACCGTCGGGAACATCATCAACAAATCCCGCAAAAAAGCGGAAGCCGCGGCCTAGTCGCCGGCGGCACGGGAACCCTCCACGACCGTGGACGCGTTTCTTAATTACGTTGTGGGGAAGCTCATCGAGTTCCCCGATGAGCTGATCGTCACGCACAAAGAGGCGGACGGTCAGATTGTCTATTATCTCGCGATGCGCAAAAGCGATCTGCCGAAAGTCATCGGCAAGGGCGGCCACACCATTCAGGCCCTGCGCACCCTGCTCCAGGCTTCGGCCGCGAAAAAAGGCATTCGCGCCGGCCTTGAGATTCTCGAATAACTCGCGTTCTCTTCCCTTTGCGACGGTCGTCTGGCTGTCGCTTTTTTGTTTCAACGACGCGGAAGCTTTGAAGCGGCATAAACAAATCTTGTAGCCGCGGCGCTCCGTCGCCGCGCGAAGCCAATGTGCACGCCCCGAACGAACGGGGCGGCTGCAAGGTTACTTAAATACTCTAAAGCGTCAGGAACGAGACCGGGCCCACGAGGCCGGATTCCTCGAGCGGACTGTTGGCGCCGATCGTATCGATCAAGGTCCAGGTCTTCCGCCGCTCCTTCGGCAAGGAAGCCTGGCCGATAAGGGCGTTCGCCCAGGTATTCGCGAGCGCGACTTCGATGGTGTTCGTTCCGGGCCGCACGATCGCCGTCACGTCCGCACGGCGGGGATTCGCCCACATGATGCCAAGATCCTTTCCGTTCAGGCGCACGGAGGCGACGCCGTTCACCTTGCCAAGATCGAGATAGATTTTCTTGCCCGCCGGCACCGCTGGAAGCGTGACCGACTTCGTGTAGTTCGCAATGCCCGAGAAATGCTGGACCGCGGGATCGTGGGATTTCGTCCAGTCGATCAAGTTGAAGGAATCGGCGGCCTTGTTCGCGAATTTCACGGACCACGGCCCCTCAACGGCCTGCCATTTCTGCGCCTCGGGAAAATTCTTGCCCTCGATCTTCTCCGCCGGAGCTGGCTTGCGGAACACGACAAACCCCGCCCCGCGCGGCGTCATCTGCAACGGCACGGTCGTCAACCCGCCAGCGGTCATAAACTCGGGCAGCGGACGCAGCGTGCCCGTCACATAGTCCCACCACTCGGGCTGCTTTCCATCCACCCGGAACGTCAGAGCGAAAGTGAGCGGATCGTCGGATTGATTCGTCAGAAAATACGCATCGCCCTCGGCATCGTCGCGATGAGTCCAGAGCACCCCATCCGGCAGGCCCGCAATCTGAGGCTTCACGCCCAGCATATCGAGCGCCGGTTGCAAGGCCGACCCCACAAAGACTTTGCCCTTGCCGTAATCCGCCTCGCCGTCGGTCTTGCCTTTCAGCCCGGCCCACAGCTTGCCCGCCAGCGCGCGAATTTCGTCGTCTGCCTTCGGGAAATTTTGCATGCTCGGGGATTGCGAGGGCGCCGGGCCGAAGACCGCGCCGCCTTCGGCCACCAACTGCTCGATCTTGCGGAGCAATTCCGGACGCATCGTCGTCTGTGGCGGCAAAACCAGGAGACGGTAGCTGATGCCGTTCGGCAGCCAGAACCGTCCGTCTTTCACCGTGAGGAATCGCTCGATCGTTTCCGCGTTGATGTAGTCGTAATTGTAGCCGCTCGGCAGCTCGGGCTGGCGGGTGCCCGTCATCTTCGGCGTGTCTTCGCCGATGAAATAAGCCACGTCCGCCACCGGCAGGCCGTGTTGCAGCACGCCGTGGGCGCGACGGAACGAATCGATCCAGCCGTTGATCATGGGGAACCACGTGTTCAGTCGATTGATCTCGGTGCCGAAGTTCGCATTCACCCCCGGAGCCTTGTCGTCATAAGCCTGATGAATGAAAACGTGAAGCACCGCGTGATTCACCCCCTCGGTCCAGGACCACTCGCCCCTGCTCTTGAGCGCCCACGGATCAAGCTTCCAAGCCGGTCCGCCGGAGGTAAAGGATTCCGCCGAGACGGTTGGCTTCCCGCTCGTGTGGGCCGCGGAGGAAGCCGCCCGCAGCTCGATGCTGCCGAGGTTTCCAGAGGTCCAGAACTCTCCGCCGACGTCATCG
>JAATET010000009.1 GCA_015655545.1 Chthoniobacterales bacterium
CGCAATCATTTCGAGTGGCGGCGCGAAGGCGATCGCATCTACGGCCCGGGGACGAATGACATCAAGGGCGGGACGGCGCTGATTTACTTGATGCTGGCGGCGATGCGCGAGGCGTCGCCGGAGCTGTATGCGAGCGCGAACTGGATCGTCGCGCTGAACGCCTGCGAGGAGGTGGACTCGTCGGATTTCGGCGCGGCCTGTGAGCGGATGTTGCCCGCGAAGACGGAGGCGTGTTTGATTTTCGAGGCGGATGGCGGGGAGGGGAATCGATTTCCCGTGGTCGCGGTTCGCAAGGGACGGGCGACTTTCACCGTGCGAGCGGAAGGGCGCGGCGCACACGCCGGTGGCGGGCATTCCCGCGGGGCCAACGCCATCGTCCAGCTGGCGGAGGTCGTGACGCAGCTGGCCGCTCTGACCGATTACGCAGCCGACGTGACGGTGAATGTGGGAACCATCCTGGGCGGCACGGTGAACAACCGCGTGCCTCATGAAGCGGTGGCGACGCTGGAAATGCGGGCTTTCAACAGGGATGCCTACGCGCGGACGAAGGCCGCGATCCTCGCTTTGACGGGGGAGCGAACCAAAGGCGCGGGGGGCCCGGCATGCCGCATTTTCGTGACGCTCGAGGAGGAAACGCAGCCCTGGCCGGAGAACGCCGCGACCGAACGGCTGATCGATCTTTGGCGGAAAGCGGGCGAGGAGCTGGGCTGGCATGTCGCGCGAGAGATGCGCGGCGGCTTGAGCGATGGAAACGTGCTTTGGCAGCGATTTCCGACTTTGGACGGACTCGGCCCCCGCGGCGAAAACTCGCATTGCTCCGAGCAGAACGCGGACGGGAGCAAGGAGCAGGAGTGGGTCGATGCGGCATCGTTCGTTCCGAAAGCCGTGCTGAATGCCATGGCGATTGCGAAGTTGCTGGCGCGCTGATTTTCCCCCTGCGGCCAGGGAATCTGCGAAGGCGAGGCGCGGGCGCTTAGATTCTGGCGTTGGGCAGAGAACTGGAAGGCGGCTTGATCCAATCGGCTTCGCGGCTGGCGAGAGCGGCGGCGTAGCGATTTTCGACGCCGAGTTTTTGGAAAATCGGACTCAGGTGATTTTTAACGGTATTCGCGCTGATGCCGAGGATGAGGGCAATCTCCTCGTTCGACTTGCCCTGGCAAACCCAGTAATAAACTTCGCGCTCGCGGGTGGTGAGCCGGCCCAGTTTCTCCGAGGTCGTTGAGCGGTTGAGCACGGAAACCACCGGAGTGATCGGATCGGTGCGTGGCGGTGGCTTGGCCGTCCAATCGATACCCGCGGCGCCAACGAAGGCACCTTCCTCGAAAATGGGCGCGATCTCGCTGGTGATCCATTGCAGTTTTCCGGCGATCGGGTGGAGGAAAGGCTTCTCGATTTTGCAAACCTGGCCGTGACGCCGCGCGAAGGAATACCAGTCCCCTTCGCCCGATTGGTCGTAGCCGATCATGGTCGCGAGCTGGATCGTCTCGCCGCCGCGGTGCCAGTAGGGAACGAATCGACCGGTGGCATCGTGGCCAGCGATGTGGGGAAAGGTTTGGTCGCGGCCGTCAAAAGCGTTGGGCTCCCATGCGCACCAGACCGCGAAAAAATCGCGATGCGCTTCCAGCGTGGCGCGCAGGATCGTGGAAATGAGCCCGCGGCTGCGCACGCGGAGCGCAAGAACGCCGCAAATCGCTTGCGCCAAAAGTTCGGTGGGCCGGTGAGGAGAAGTCATGCAAATAAATAGAGCGCAGATACTATTCCTAAGCCGGTAGCAAATAAGATGGAACGGGCAGGATTCTCACCATTCACGGTAATCTGGATCGCGGAAATGTGATGTGGAATGTTTCTAAAACAATCCGCATTCATTTATGAAGAGTAGGGGAAAACCCTGATGAGTATAGAGATTTTTATAATAAATTCGGCAATTCCCAATCAAGACACTGGGGTTTCTAGCGGCGGCGGCGGAGACGCTGATTGAGCGCAAATCCCGCGATGGCGAGCGGCGGAAAAGCAAGGTAGGCCCAATACGCGGTCACGGGCGGAAAGGGCGGCTCGATGTTAATTTTCGCGCGGAGGGCTGCGGTATTTTCCTTGCCGATGCGGACTTGGATCTCGTGCGGGCCGGAGGAAGCGACGAGCAGATTCGCGGCGTAGAGAAGTTTATTCTGGGCGTTCGCATGCGTCGCGGAAACAGGACGCGTATCCGACTTCATCGAGCAGCAAGGCGGAAGCCAGGCGTCGCGAGCCGCGCCGGACGTGGCTTGGAGCTGCACGGTGACGGAAGGATCGAGAATCGGTTCGCCGGTTTTTGCATCCTGAAGAAATACGCTGATATCCGCCGCGCCCGCGCGCAACGGCGAGGGAGAGCCAAAGAGCGTGATGTGGTAGGGGCCGCTGGTTTGCTCCGCGAGCACGACGCCGCCGTCGGCAAAGGCCACGGCGGCGGATGCAAAAAAGCAAAGCAGCGCAAAACCGAAAAATCGTCTTTGGCGGACGGCCGAAGATTTCGCGAGAGACGGCCCATTTTTTATTTTCTCCATCGGTTGTTCCTTGGTCGTCTTTTTGATTTTAACGGATTTTAGGCATCCGTGAGCATGCATCTCCGCCACCATGAAGCAAATCGACTTGTGGTTCCGATAGCAAATTTTCAGACAGATCCGCTCGTTCAACCGCTCGTTTAATGGGGATATCCTATTTTTTTTCCGCAAATTCCTGTTCTATTCGCTCCGGATGGCTCAAATCCCGGCGTCTCCCATATCCGTGGTGCCCAAACGGCAAACGGCAAAGCTTCAAAGCGTCCAAGTGCTGCGCGGCCTGGCCGTCCTGCTGGTGCTTTTACGGCATATTTTGGTCATGGAGAGCAAATATGGCCGGGGCGAGGTGCTCCTGGGCGATTTCTTCAAGATCGGTGACGCCGGAGTGGATCTTTTCTTCGTCATCAGCGGCTTCGTGATGGTGACGGTGACGGCGCGGATTTTCCAAAAAAAGGGAGCCGTTGCCAGCTTCCTCTACAAGCGCGCGGCGCGCATCTATCCGCTGTATTGGCTGTATTCGCTCGTGATCCTGGCGGTTTTTCTAAAGTTCCCTCAGATGGTGAACAGCGGGCAGGGAAATCGCGTGGATTTGCTTGCCTCGTTTACCCTGCTGCCGCAGCCGATGATGCCGCTGCTCTTGCAGGGTTGGACGCTCACGTTCGAGCTCTACTTTTATCTGGTTTTTGCTTTCACGTTGCTGGCTCCCTTGCGCTTGCTGCCTCGGTTTCTCGGGCTCTGGGCCGTGGTGGTAGCGATCGGCTGGAGCCTGGGCGAAGCGCGGGTGGGGCTTTTCCAAACAGCGGCGGCGATGGTCGTATTCAGCCCTCTGACGATGGAGTTTATTTTCGGTTGCGGCATTGCGCTGCTCATCCGGGGCGGCTGGAAACGTGGCGGGCTCGGCTGCGCGGGCTCGGGCTGTCTCCTGCTGGCCGCGACAACCTTCCTCGGCGATCCGCACGCCGTTCCCTCCCTGCGGCTGATTGCGTTTGGCCTTCCCGCGGCCTTGATCGTTTACGGCGCGGTGACCGCGGAAATAGCGGGCGGCCTCCGGTTTCCGCGGTTTTTGGAGAAAGTCGGGGACGCGTCCTATTCCATCTACCTTTCCCATTTTCTGGTCATCTCGGCCCTCGGTCGCATCTGGCAAAAAATTGGGGTATCGGGCTTGTGGGACAATGCGGCGGCGATCGCCGTCATGACCGTTTGCGCGCTAATGGCGGGGTGGGCGAGCTATCGTTTTCTGGAGCAGCCGATGCTCTCGTATTTTCACACGCGGCAATTTCGGCGCGCGGTCATTCAGCCGCAGTGACCAAGCGGGGAACTCCGGCTTGCGAAGCAGACGACATGAGAGTGCCGCGCATTTGCATGGGTTGAAAAACGACCCATGCGCCGAAAGCAAAAAGAAAGATCGCGATCATTGCCCAGGGCAGGAAAGCAAAGAGCGGACGGGGTGAGCGCTTCCTCGCAATACGCCAGAGAGCATAAAGCGTAAGCAGAAACCCGGCGTCGAGGAAGAGGAGCTCCACGCCGAGCAAGCCGGGCCACGACCAGGAGGCGATGCTCCAGTCGGGCTCGAGACCAAAGAGGCGCTGGAAGACAGGAATCGGAGTGTGCGAGGCGGTGAAGAGATGAAAAACAAAATGCGCGAGCCACATGCCAGAACCGACCGGCGCAAGGGCGATGGCGTAGGCCGCGATGGTGCGGGAAAGAGAGACCCTGGATTTTTCGTATGGGCGCGCCAGCGCGGCTGCGCAAACGGTGGCAAACAACGGAAGAGCCAGGAGAAAAAGACCCAGGAAAGCGGTGGTGAAGGCGAGATGCGAGAGATCAAAAGAAGCCGCGAGATCCTGAACGGGAGCGACCATGCTGGCGGCATTTGCGAAGGCGCCGAAGGTGAGGACGAGGACGAGCGCCGCGAGATCCGGGCGGGATTCCCAACGGCCGATCGAAGAGCGGGGCGTCGATTTCCAAAGGTCGGCCGCGGGAGCGACAGGCTGGAGGGCGACATTGTCGTGCGGGCAGGCGCTCACGCAATCGAGACAGAAGGTGCAGTCCATGTTTCCGGACTTGCGCGGCTGGAAAAGCTGCAGCTCGCAGCCGCGCTGGGAAGCGTTGCCCTTGATGCAGTCGTAAGTGCGGCAGCCGGCGCAGACATCGGGCTCACGAATGCGAATCTCGGCGGGCGAGACGAGCGATTGCATGAAATGAAACTGGCCGATCGGGCAGACGTATTTGCAGAAGCTCGCGCCTTTGAAAATACTGTCGACGAGCGAGGCGGCGGCGAAGTAACCGAGAATGATCGCGGCGGTCGCCCAGGGACGATCCCAGAGGCTGAAACCCTCGTAGGCCCAGAGATAGAGCGCAATCAGCACGACGGGCAGCCACTTGTTGCGCAGAAAACGCGGCCATGGAATCTTCCCAAAGCCGAAGGGAGACAGGATTTTTCGAGCTCCGTCGCGGACCAGCATGAACGGGCAGCTCATGCAGAAAAGATTCCCGACGAAAAGGAGGGCGAGGACGGTGAGGCCACGCCAATGCGTCCACGGGAGCGTGCCGGCGGCGTTCATGGCGCTGAGTTGCGGGCCGGTGAAACCGTCCCAGATGATGAGAAGGGCGAGACCAAGAAGGAGAAATTGGAGCGGGCGGCGGAGCCTGGTGAGCGGAACGCGGGGCAGGCGGAAGGATTGGAATAAGAAACGCAGGAAGGCCGGAAAGGCAGAGGACGGAACGGCGGCGGGCGTTCTTTTTGGGGAGAGAAATTGGATCGCGACCACGGCGCAGGGGATGAGAAACGCGATGGAGCCGGGAACCCACATGATTCCTCCGGCGGCGGCCTGGTCGTTCAGGGCGCTGAAATTTCCGAAACGCGGCGCGGCGGCGTAAGTGGGATAGAGGACTTGATCGTAGAAGGAAAAGAAGGCGGCGAGGGCGGTATTTTGAAAGTCGGCGAGGAGGAGGTAGGGAATGACGGTCCAGCGCGGCCAGCGGTTGTGGGTGGGCCAGGGGTTGATGACGTGCCACCAAAAAAGGATCGCGGTGCCGAGGAAGAACATGTGCTCGACGCGATGCCATGCGGTCGAGCGGAGGGCGAGTTCGTAGGCGACGGGAAGGTGCCAGAGGATGTTCGACAGGCAGAAGGCGAGGAGTGCGAAAATGGGATTTGTGAGAAAGTGTCCGAGCGTTTTCAGCGGGTGCCAGGCAAGAAAAGGTCCAAGGCCGTCGGCCACGAATCGACGCGGGAGACCGAGGAGAATGGGCAGGAAGGGCGCTCCGAGCAGGAGGAGCGGCGGCGCGACCATGGTGAGCATGAGGTGCTGCACCATGTGGATGCTGAGCAGGAAATTCGCAAAGGCGTCGAGAGGCGAGAAAAGCGCGAGAGCGAGCGCGGCGATGCCGGCGAAGAAGCAGAGGAGCCGCGGAAGCGGAAAGCGGCGGGCAGCTCGAGATTGAAGCCGAATCCAGCCGCGCGCGTAGAAAAACGCGAAACCGAACAGCGCGGCGAAGGTGCCGGGCTCAAGACGCCAGGAGGCAAATGCGGCCCCTGCGATGGAGTTCACCGCGCGGCGGCGCGCGACGGCATTGGTCGCACCGTCGCGTCGGGGTTATCCCTCTTTACCATGCTGGCCTTCCGCGCTCGCCTGATTCTTTTCGGCTTGGCGCGTGCTCGGCGGCACGGCGGGAAGAGTGCTGTCGCGGGCGGGCGGAACTCCGTTCGGTCGAAGCGAAACCATGTATGCGACGACGGCGTCGATCTCGTAGGGAGTGAGATTTTTTCCGTAGGCGGGCATGTTGCCGCCGCCCTGAATGACCTGGCGGGTGAGCTGCGGGGC
This sequence comes from Chthoniobacterales bacterium, assembly GCA_015655545.1. GTDB lineage: Bacteria > Verrucomicrobiota > Verrucomicrobiia > Chthoniobacterales > JAATET01 > JAATET01. The sequence goes on from JAATET010000009.1 coordinate 6,362, forward strand.
GGTGAGGCGGGTGCCGACCGCGGCGAGATCCGGGCCGCGCTGGCTGCCGATGCCGTCGATGGCGTGGCAGTTGCGGCATTGCTTTTGCTGGATGACGATGGCGCCCTGAAGCTCGAGCGGGCTGCGGTGTTCGAGGAATTGCTTCGGCGTGATCGCGGAGCGCCATCCGGTCATGTCGGGCGACCATGGCGAGGTGATGCCATACCAGGTGAGCAGCCCGAGGCTGAGGACGAGCGAGACGACGGCGAGGAGGGCGACGGGGCGGCGGCTCCAGTGCTTTTCGCCGGTGTTGTTGATAAACGGGAGAATGATGAGCAGGGCGATGCCGATGGGCGGGCCGATGAGCAGCGCGACGGTCTCCATGTAGTCGGGCATGAGCGCGGCGATCGCGAAGATCCACATGAAGTAGAAGTCGGGACGCGGATTGGCGTCGATCTGCGTCGGGTCAGGCGGGCCGAAGGGGCCTTTGGGCCCGAGGACGAGCGCGCAGACGACGATGGCCATGAGAACGATGCCGCCGGCAACGAGATCCTTCCAGATGCCGTAGGGCGCGAAGGGCATGCCGTCCTTCTTGAGGATGTTTGCGTAATGGGCGTCGTAGGTCTCGCGATTTACGAGCACGCCGGGCTCGGGGTATTCGTTGATGCCCTTGGAGAGGACGAGGCGCAGGTGGAGCGCGATGACGGCGAGGATGCTGCCGGGCAGAATGAAAACGTGGAGCGAGAAGAAGCGGGAGAGCGTTTCCGCACCGATGATGGGGCCGCCGAGCATGAGCTGGACGACTTGTTCGCCGATGCCGGGCGAGCGGCCGGCGATGGCGGCGCCGATGCCGATACCCCAATAGGCATCTTCGTCGAAGCGCATGACCTGGCCGGTGAAGGCGAGGCCGAGCGTGATGACGAGGAGCAGCACGCCGGAGACCCAGGTGAGCTCGCGCGGGTATTTGTAAGCGCCGAAAAGATACACCTGCGTCATGTGGATCAGCATGATCGCGACCATGAAATTCGAGCCCCAGTAATGGATGCCGCGCAGGATCCAGCCGAGGGGCTGCTCGAAAGTGAGGTATTGGAGAGTCGTGTAGGCCTCGGCGCCGGACGGCACGTAGGCAAACGCGAGAAGCGTGCCGGTAATCAGCTGGATAACGAGGCAGAGCAGGGTGAGGCTGCCGAAGACATAGAACCAGCTCGCCGATTTCTTCGGGATGTGGTGGCCGGCGGTGTGCTCCCAGAGTTCGGCGATATGCAGCCGGCTGTCGAGCCAGGTGAAGACGCCTTGCGCTGCTTTGGTGGCCTTGTCGATCATACGTTCTTGGTGGCGAGCGTGGGCATGACGCCGCCCATGAGAATCAGTTCACCGTTTTCGACTTTGTATTCGTAAGTATAGAGGCCGCGCGGCGGCGGACCGGCGGCATGATCGCCGTTCTCGTAATAGACGCCGCCGTGGCAGGGGCACATGAAGAATTTCGATTCCGCGAACCAGCGCACCGGGCAGCCGAGGTGGGTGCAATTGATGGCGAAGATCTGAAATTCGTTGCCTTTGATGCGGCGCACCCAGCACGGGATGTCGTCCATCGCGCCGTCCCATTCGCGGCTGTAGGGGTTTTTGTAGCTGGCGAGCGTGGTCGTGCCTTCGGGAAACTTCGAGACGGGCCCGAGCTCGATGCGGCGCAGGTCGTATTTTTTCGCGAAAGTGGAAAGGACGTAGCCTAGAATCGGGATGCCGACCATGGCTCCGGCGATGGCGTTGAGACCGACGCCGAAGGCGAGCAGGAAGTCGCGACGCGACGGCTTAAAGCGGGACTTGGGCGCATCGCCGGGCGCACAGGCAGAGCCTTCGCAGGCGCAGGGTGTGGGCGGGTCGGTGGGTGTTTCGGGCGAACTCATGGAAGTTTGGGAGCGTCGGTGGTGTTCGGCGCGGGCGGCACGGCAGGCAGGCTGGCGGGCGGCACAGGCGTCGGTTGAGCCGCGAGCGGTTCACCGAATTCGTTTTTGCGATTCGTTACAAGCCAGGCGGTGACGTCGGAGACTTCCTGATCGGTCAGGGAGCGGCCGGGAATGAAACCGTGATAGTCGGGATAGCCGAGCTCGGGGATGCCGACGATCACGAGGGTGCGGAGGTATTGATTGCTGACCAGACCGAGAAACGCCGGATTAAGATACGTTTCCGCGGGTGGACGGTCCTTTTCGAAGGATTGGCTGAAGAGCGCCTGGCCATTTGCCGCGTTGCCCAGCGGCCCGGCATAGGCGGGGAGCGCGCCGGCGGAGGTATCGAGCGGCTTTTTCCAGGCGAGGATGCCGTTCACGAGAATCTCGATCTGTCTCCCGGTGAGGCCACCGCCTTCGGCTTCACCGAAGCCAGGCATGCGGGTGCCTTTCACGCCATTCGTGATGATATTTTTCAGGATATCGGCGGGAACGAGATTCAAGTAGGTCTGGTTGTCCATCGCAATGGACGCGGCGACGGTCTTGCCCGCGCCGTGGCAGGCGATGCAATTCTGCGAATAGAGGGCCGTGAAGTCGGTGATGTCCTCGGAGGGCTTCCATTTGGCCGCCGGATTCGGCTCGCCCATGAAATGCATTTTGCCGTCGGGGCGTTTTTCGCAGGCGGTCTGAAGAATAGCCGTGGCGGCGAAGAGGAGGCCAATGGGCAGAGCGCGGGAACGGATCATGACTTTTTGTTCGGGCGTTGAGCTTCGACTCCGAGACGGCGGGAAACGGACCATGTTTGCTGCGTCGCGACATTCGTGGAGCGGTAGACGATGAATCCGCAGACAAGGCCGAAGACGATCTGGCTCGCGACGAAAGCCATCCAATTGACGTGCTCGGCGAGCGTTGGGCTGATGAATCGGATGGTGGACCAGATCAGCGCGGACCAGATGATGGGGGTAACGATGCCGCCCCAAATCCACTCGCGTTTTGCGGGAAGCATGGGCAGAAGAACCGTGTAGAGCAGGCCGACGAGCACGGAGGTGGTGAGGTGGACGATGACGGCGACGATCAGCCCGACGAAGCTGAATTGCTTCATCACTTCCATGCTGGCGTTGGCGAGACCGGGATCGCCGACGGCCGCGAGAAGATTGATCGGAAGCCAGATGCTGCCCTGGGCGAGGAGTCCCCAGGCGCAGGCGACAATGGCCATGACGACCGCGCCAGCCAAGCCGCCCATGACTCCAGCGGAGTAGGGATGCACGGCGCCGAAGACGACATGTTCGCGATGGCCTTCCTCGCCCGGATTGAGATGCGTGACCTCACGGCCTTCGCGGCAAATTTCTTTGACGCGTTCGTCCACCGGAACATACGGGACGGTTTCGTGTTTCGGATGCGGAAAGACATCCGTGAACCAGCCGATGGCTCCGACCAGCGCGCAGAGAGAGCCGATGAGCGAAACGAAGAGATTCGTGACGAGGCCGAAGAAAACCAGCGTGAGGCCGAAGGCGGTGATGATCGGCCACGCGGTGGGCGTGGGCAGGTCGACCGCGTCGTTATGGGCGTGTGGATCGTCTTGCGACATGGTCAATGAGGCAGTTGTGGCCCGAAATGAGGGCTGAGGATGTAAACGAGCATGAAGACGATGACCCAGACCCAGTCGACGAAGTGCCAATACCAGGAGATCATTTCCACGTGCTCGTGGTGCCCGGGGTCGAGCTTGCCGCGAAGGCTGGTGATCATCGTGATCGTGAGCAGAATCAGGCCGATGATCACGTGGCTCGCGTGCAGGCCGACGAGTGAATAGAAGGTCGCGCCGAAGATGTTCGTGCTGATCGTGAGGTGTTTCTAGTAGATCAGGTCATGCCATTCGTAGGCGGTAAAGCCGAGGAAGTAGGCCCCCATGAGGACGGTGATGATCCACCAGATATTGAAGCCAAAGGTGCGGTTCCGCTTCAAAAACCACTCCGCGATCATGATCGTGAAGCTGCTCCCGATGAGCGAGGCGCTCGCGAGCCATGGCGGCTCCATGATCTGGCTCGGGTAAGGCGGGTTCAGGCTTTTGCCCATGTAGAAAACGAACGCGACGACGAAGATCGAGAAGAGCGCACTCTCCGTGAGAATCAGGCAGATCATTCCCGCCTTGCGGGTGGATGGCAGGCGCCAGGGGGCTTCTTCCCCCTCGGGGACGGGCTGGTTGATGAATTCCATGTTACTCGTATTTCCAGTCGGGATCATCCGGGTGCTTCAAGTCCCAGAGCGGACGGCGGCTATGCACGACGGGCAGGTGTTCGAAATTGTAATCCGGCGGCGGCGAGGTCGTGGCCCATTCGAGGGTCCAGGCATCCCATGGATCGTCTCCGGCTTTGCGGCCTTTCCAGTAGGACCAGATGAGATTGAGGACGAAGAAGAAAATGCCGGCGGCCTGAAAAATCACGCCGATGGTCGAGATCATATTCCAGAGATCCCAGCCGCGGCCCGCATCGTAGGTGTAGTAGCGGCGCGGCATGCCGAGGAATCCGGAAATGTGCTGCGGGAAGAAGGTGACGTGGAAGCCGATCGTGAAGAGCCAGAAGTGCAGATGGCCGAGCTTGTTGTCGAGCATGCGGCCGAAGGCTTTCGGATACCAATAATAGATGCCCGCGAAGATCGTGAACAGCAGGCCGCCGATGAGCACGTAGTGGAAATGCGCGACGACGAAATACGAGTCGCTGAGCTGCCAGTCGAACGGCGCGACGGCGAGCATGATGCCTGTCAGCCCCGCGATCAGGAACTGGAACAGGAACATGATGCAAAACAGCATCGGCAGTTCCATGCGGATCTTGCCGCCGTGCATCGTGCCGAGCCAGTTGAAGATCTTGATGCCCGTCGGAACGGCAACGAGCATCGTGGTAATTGCGAAAAACGCATTGCCCACCGAGCTCATGCCGACGGTGAACATGTGGTGCGCCCAGACGCCGAGCGAGATGAAGGCGATCATCAAATTCGCCGCAACCATGATCGGGTAGCCAAAGATCGGCTTGCGGGAAAAAACCGGGACGATCTCGTTCATGATCGCGAAGCCGGGCAGGATGAGGATGTAAACTTCGGGGTGACCGAAGATCCAGAAGAAGTGCTGCCACAGGATGGCCGAGCCGCCGTTCTGGGTGTCGAAGAAAGCCGCGCCGAGATACCGGTCGAGCAGAAGCATGATCTGGCAGGCGGCGAGGGGAGGCATCGCGATGATCACGAGGAACGCGACGACGAGAAACGTCCAGACGAACAGCGGCATGCGCCCGAGCGTCATGCCTTTGCAGCGCAGGCTGACGGTGGTGACGATGAGATTGATGGCCGTGGCAATGGAGCCGATGCCGCCCGAGAAGAGGGCAAGGGTCCAGTAATCGGAGCTGTGGCCGCGCGAGAAGGCCCGGGAGGTGAGCGGCGAATAGGCGAACCAGCCGACGTCGGGCGCGCTGCCGGCATTGTAGAGGCCGGGACCGGCAAAATAGCTGGCGTAAAGCAGGAAGCCGCTGAAGAAAAACATCCAGAAGCCGAAGGCATTCATGCGCGGATAGGCCATGTCGCGCGCTCCGATCATGATCGGCACGAGGTAGTTGGCGAAGCCGAAGATGATCGGCATGCCGACGATGAAGACCATCGCCGTGCCGTGCATCGTGAAAAAACGGTTGAAGACGTCGGGCTCGAGGAAATGGTTGTTCGGAATCGCGAGCTGGATGCGGATGAGCGTCGCCATGAGGCCGGCGATCACGAAGAAAAACAGGCCCGAGCCGATATACATGAGGCCGAGCTTCTTGTGATCGACCGTGAAGACGAGCTCCTGAATGATCCGGGTGAAGGAGCCTTTCTCCTGCCCTGGTCGCGATGGAGCAACCTCGATGTATTCTTCGGAAGCGGTGGTGGGGCCGTGAGCCATGGCGTTATTTGAGGGTCTGAAGGAAGGCGACCACCTGGTCCACTTCCGTTTCGGTGAGTTGCATGTTCGGCATGAGGACGCCGGGCTTAAGATGCGAAGGATCGCGCATCCAGGCACGCAGATTTTCCTGATTGTTGGCGGCCACGCCCGCGCCGATCGTCATGCGCGTGGCGAGGCGGGACAGGTCGGGACCGAAGACGCCGATCGCGGTTGTGCCGTCGACTTTGTGGCAGTTTACGCAGGAATTGGCGAAGAAGACCTGCTTGCCGGCGATTGCCTCGGCGGCGGCGGGTGCGGGAGCAGGAGTGGCCTGGGCAATTTTCCAGGCGGCGAAATCCCCGGGTGTCTGGACAAACACCTTGAGCTGCATGTTGGCGTGCTGCGTGCCGCAATATTCGGCGCAGTTGCCGAAGAAGACGCCGGTCGTCCTCGGCTCGATCCACGTGTGGTTCTTGAGGCCGGGAATCAGGTCGGTTTTGCCGTTCAGCTGCGCGACCCAGAAGCTGTGGAGCACGTCGGCGGACTCGAGGGTGATCTCGGTGTGGACGTTGACCGGAACGTGAATTTCGTTGGCGGTCGTGAAATCGGTGATCCACTCGCCAGGCTTCGCGCCGGGTTTTTGATAATGAATTTCCCACCACCACTGGTGGCCGATGACGCGGATATGGACCGCATTCGCCGGCACGGCATGGTCCTGAATCTCGCCAATCGTGCGCGTCGTGATGAGGATGAGGACGACGGTGATGATGATCGGGATGATGGTCCATGCGAGCTCGATCTGCGAGCTGCCGTAGATCTGTGGCGGTTCCTTCCGCTCGTCGATCGCGCCGCGGCTGCGGAACTTGACGCAGACGTAGACCAGCATGCCGGTGACGATCAGAAAAATGACCGTGCAAATGATGAGCGTAATGATCGCCGAGTCGTGAATCATCTCGGCCGGCTTCGAGAGCGGGTCGAACATGTTCGCGATGGGCCGCAGAGGCTCGTCGGCTTGGGCGGCGGCGAGTGGCGCCATCAGAGCCAGGGCAGCGAGCGTTTTAGAGAGACGCAGCTTCCCCGTGCCCATCAGGTGGGAAGTTGAGCGGTATAGAAAAGACAACCTTCGGATCACGTGCGTTCTGGAATTATCGACTGCGCTTTGGAAATTCAAACCATAACTGCGGCAATTTTCGCATTGACCCGAAATTGCGAAATCGTGGCGGCGCGTTGCTTTTTCTTTGCGATTGGCGCGGGATTGTTTTTCTACGCGCCGGCTTCGAGGAAACGCACGCGCCGATCCTGACGCGGCAGTCGGATGGTGAGCGTAAGACCTTTTCCCTCGGCGCTTTCGATCGCGACTTCGCCGCCGTGCGCACGCACGATCCGGCGCACGATGAGCAGCCCGAGACCGGTGCCCGCGGCCTTCGTGGAAAAATAGGGCTGGAAGACGCGGCCCATGTTTTCGGCGGAGATTCCGCCTCCGGTGTCCGCGAACGACACGAAATAATGCGTCTCGTCCATTCCCGTGCGAATGCGCAGGAAGCCGCCCGCTTTCATGGCCTGGAGGCTGTTGCGGATGACGTTGTAAAACGCCTGCTTGAGCTGGTCGCGGTCGGCTTCGATGGGAGGGAGTTTTTCGTCGAGCTCGAGGTCGAGGAGCACGTCGCGGTCTTTCAACTCCGGCTCGAGGAAGGAAGCGGACTCGCGAACGAGCGCGCTCAGATTTTCGAGCCGCGTGTCGAGCGGCTGGGGGCGGATGGCGCGGAGAAATTGCGTGATGATGTGGTCGAGCCGTGTGACTTCGCCGCGCGCAATCCCCAGGCTTTCCTCGAACTCTTTCCGCGCCTTCTGGGGCAGCTTGCGCGCGCGCCGCTCGAGGAGCTGGAGGTGGATGTTCAGCGAGTTGAGTGGATTGCCGATCTCGTGCGCCACGCCGGCGGCGAGAAGCGTGAGCGCCGAGAATTGCTCGCTCTCGATCGTGGCGGCAGTCGAGCGGAGCGTCTCCGTCGCGTCGCGCAGGATGACCGCGTGGCCCTCGATCTCGTCGCCGTCGTCGTCCATGAGCGGCACGACGTAGAAATTGAGCGTGCGATTTTCGGGATAAAAAACCTCGAGGTCGCGATTGACCGTCTGGCCGGATTCCGTGATGGATTCGATGTCCAGCCCGCGCACGACTTCCTTGAGCGGGCGGCCCATGCTTGGCTCGGCCTCGATCGCGAAGAATCCGCAGGCGGCCTTGTTCAGCCAGATGATGCGGCCTTTCGGATCGGTGACGATCACGCCTTCGAGGATGGCGTTGAAGATCGTTTCGAGAAATCCTTTCTCGCGCGCCAGTTCCACGAGATAGCCCTGCACGTCGGCGGGTTGCACGACGCCGAGGCGATTGATGAGCTTGTCGAGGAAACCGCGTTTCATGGGAAATAGTGACGAGCGATGAGTGGCCAGATGAAAACTCATCTCGCACGGATTGTCACCCATCACCATTGGCCGGATGCCGGATTCGTCAGGATATTCCGCAAATCGAAAAGGGAGACGTAAATACGTAAACATACGTATTTACTTGGGAGCCGGTTCGTCTTAGAAGGTCGAGCCCGTGGGAAGGGGAGAACGGATTCTCGGGGTATTCATGGAAAGGGAGGGTTGCTTCCCTTCGTTCGCCTGCGCGTTTTGCAGCGTCCGAACACATTATTTTTCCTGCGGCTTTCCAAAAAAGGAAAGCGAGACGGCAGCATTCACCTCAATTCAATCATGAAAACACCATTCATCCTTGCCGTTTCCCTGCTGATGACATTGACCGCTCCCGCCGCGGTCCTCGAGACCCAATGGACCGGGGCCGGCACCACTTCCGATTGGACGAATCTGGACAACTGGACGTTCGGCGTTCCCAATAACACGGAGACCAACGTTTACAACGCGACGATCGACTACGATCCCGCCTTTGTCTATACCACTCCCATCGTCGGGGCGCCGGTCACCGTGAACGATCTCTCGCTTCCGGAGGGCGGAATCAATTTTTATTCCGACTTCACCGTGCAGGGCGCGACGACGCTGGGGGCGGGGTTTACCGATTACGATAGTCCGAAATCGAGCCTCTACCTCTACTGGGGGCAGGTGGATCTCGGCACGGTGGCGGCCTTTGCCGGCGGGACGCTGGATCGGGGCTCTTTCAGCCTGTATGGCGATTCCGCGGTGCTGGAATGGAGGAACGCCGCCGTTTCCGCGATTGGCGGGGATGCCAGCATTTACCTTGCGGGTCAGGGTTCGGCGATTCTTGACAGCGTCACCAATGCGGACGCCCTGGCCGGACTGGCGGACGTGCGCGGAAGTTTCGGGATTTCGGACCGCACGTTTGCCACCACCGGCGGCCTTTCGGTCACCGGAAGCCTGAGCGCGCGCGCGTATAATGCCGATGCCGCGATCACCGTGCACGGCGCCATGGGCACGCAGGCGGGGGACGTGCTGACGGCGGGCTATTTCAACGTCAACGCGGAGAACGGGCACGCGGCCACCATCGCCTGGGATGGAGCCCAGATCCAAACCATCGGCTCGGGTGCGGGAATTTCACTTTCCGGCAGCGGCGCGGATATCCTCGACCGCGCGTCCGGGACCAGCGCGCTCTGGCGACGCTTGCGGTGATCGATGGCAGCCTCGGCCTTTCCAATGGCCGCCATCTGGCCACCGCCGGCAATCTCGACGTTTCCGGCGATGTTTACATGTATGGCAGCTCGACGCTGACGGTGAACGGCGCTTTGAAGAACGAGGGATACATCGATATCGAGCAATACAGCGGCGGGGGAACCGGATTGCTCGAGGTGCAGGGCGGGGCCGACAACACGGGCACCTTTTTTGTGTATAACGAGACCAGCGACGAAGATACCCTTCCGACCGCCTCGAAGATTCGCATCAATGGGGCGCTGGCCCAGCAGCAGGGAGACGTGCTCACGGCGGGGTCCTATTCCCTCAATCAATACCACCGCGGGACCGGCGCGCCGCTCGCCGGCAGCGAGGCTTCCATCGCCTGGCATGGCGCGAACATCCGGGTGATCGGCGAGAATGCGAGCGTCGCCCTGGATGGCGAAAAGACCTTCCTCCGCGATCTGAGCGGCGGGGATGCCCTCGCGAACTTCGCGGAGAACCGCGGCTATTTTTCGATCCGCAACCGCGACTTCACGACCGCCGGCAACATGCTCAATACCGGCGGATCGTCCGACGATTACTACGACTACTACGGCGCCGCCTTCACCGTCGGGCCCGATGCGCAATTCATCGTCTCCGGCGATCTGACGAACACGGGCGGCCTCGGAGTCGGCGGCTACGATTACGATGGCGGCCTGTCCCGCCTCGCGGTGGCCGGCAACCTGAGCAACACCGGCGGGGTGTCCGTGCAATCCTCCGGCGCGTATATCGGGGAGGGAGCCAGCTCCGATGCGATTCTTACCGTGCAGGGCGGCCTTGCGCAGCTTCAGGAGGGGGTGCTCACGGATGGCGCATACAGCGTGAACGGCCCCTCGGCCGGCGGCTCGGCCATTCTGGAATGGACGGGCGCGGACGTTCAGGTCATCGGCGAGGACGCCTCGGTTTCGATCCTTGGAGCGAATGCCGCCATCCGGGACCGGGTCAGCGGCCTCAACGCCTTTCGGAACCTTCGCGAAGTCGATGGCAGCTTTTCGTATTTCGGGGCGACGGACTTGGGTTTTTCGAACGGGCTCAAGATCGGCGAAAACGGCTATGCGGACCTCGGAACGTCGAATGGCGCGGGAACCTTCGCCGTGACCGGCGATCTCGATCTGCTCGGGAGTTTGTATGTGAGCGGCAATCTTCCCATCTCCGGCACCCTCGTCCAGAACACCGGCAATGCGCTCACCGGCGGCTACCTTGGCATCGGCGGCGGCGTGGCTTCCTGGGCGGGGGCGCGCATCGACACCATCGCCAGCGGGGCGGGAATCAGCCTTTCCGGCGGCGCATCCATTCGCAATTCGACAAACGCCGCCGACGCCCTTTCCACCCTCTCCCGCATCGACGGCTCTCTCAATACAAGCAACTCCAGTCTCGCGACCGGCCCGCTCACCGTCGGCGTGGATGGATATCTCTCCGTTTACAGCGGATACGCGGACACCACCATCACGGTGAACGGCGCGTTTTCCAACGAAGGCACCATCGACTTCTACAGCGATGCCTACGACGGAAACCGAACGGCAAAGCTCGACATCGCGGGTCCGCTCGCCCAGCAGTCCGGCACGACGCTGACCGGAGGCTGGTGGTATTTATCCGCGTATTCGGGCTCCAATACCGCCACTACCATCGTGCAATGGGAGGGGGCCAATATCGAAACGATCGGGGCAAACGCCGACGTTTATCTCGAGGGGGAAAACGCCCGGATCCTCAACCGCACCAATGGCGCCGACGCGCTCGCCGGCCTGAAGTAGGTGGACGGCTCGCTTTCGGTGTCCGGTCGCGTCCTTCAAATCACCGCCGATCTCACGGTCGGGGCTGACGGTTGGTTGAGCGCAGGCAACAACGGCGAAATCCGATTCGGCGACGGAAGCGACCTGCAGGTCGACGGCACCCTCCAGACGTCCGGCGACGGCCTGATCCACGTCACCGGCGGCGACGTCCATTTCGCCTCGAGCGCCGATTTCTCCGTAGGGTTCAATCCGATCTACGACGACTACTATGGCGAAGTCATCGGCCTCGAGGCCGGCCTGCTCGACATCCAGGGCACCGCCTTTCTTGCCGGCACGCTGAGCCTGATGTTCGGCGATGACTTTTACAATTTCCCGTCCGGTCTGGGGGACACTTTCACGATTCTCAAAGCGGGCGCGATCTCCGGCATGTTCGCCAACGCCCTCGAGGGCGGGCGGGTCGACCTCACGGGCTACAACTACAGCACCGATCAGGATGAAGTCATCGGCACGTTCCTCGTGGGCTACACCGCGGATTCGCTCGTGCTGAGCGATTTTCAGGCCGTGCCGGAGCCCGGCACCCTCGCGCTCTGCGCCATCGGAGCCGTCTTCGCCGTCAATGCGATGCGCCGGCGGACGCGGCGGACGTGAAAGGAAAACGAAACCGCGGGATGGGCTTCGTAATTTTCCCGCTTTCCTCGAAGATTCATGTTCCTTCCTTTTTCCATTGCACGGCCTGCTCGTCGGCGGCGAAGCGGATGAAGCCGCGCGCGCCGGGCCTGCCATTGCCGGAAATGCCAAGGCCGCCGAAGGGAAGTGTCGACGGCGAAAATGTCGTGGGCAGGTTCCAATAGAGATTTCCCACGCGCATCGTGTCGCCGATGGCGTCGAACCGTGCGCGATCGGCGGTGAAGACCGCGCTGGTGAGACCGAAGGGACTGCGGTCGTGGAGGCGGATGGCGTCGGCGGCGGCGTCGAAGGGCACGATCGCGAGGACGGGGCAAAAGCTCTCCTCGCGATACAATGGCGAGGCGGCGAGGCGGGCGAAGTCGTCGCAGCGCGTCACGGCGGGCGTCGCCCAATGGCCGCGCTTGCCGTTCACCCGTTCCGGCGTCGAGCCCGGGATGAGCCACTCTCCGATGTCGAGCGAGGTGAGTTTGCGGTAGCGATCGAGCGCGGCGGCGCTGATGACGGGGCCGAGTTTGGCGGACTCGTCGAGCGGATCGCCGGGCTGATACGATGAGAGGCTTGCTCGCAGGGCGTCGAGAAATTCGCCAAGGACGCTTTGTTGAACAAATACCAAGCTCGTCGCGTTGCAGCGCTGACCCGCGGTGAGACAGGCGGCCGCCGCGATGTCCGCGGCGGATTGCGCGATATTCGCGTCGTCGCAGACGATCGACGCGCATTTGCCGCCGAGCTCGAGGGCGAGCGATTTCGAGTAGTCGGCGGCGAGCTCTTTCGCGAGCGCGGCGCCGACGGGAATGGAACCCGTGAAGCACACGCTGCGCACCACGGGATGCACGCAAAGGCCGCGCCCGACGGCGCCCCCGCCTTGCACGATCTGAAAGACGCCCGGCGGCAACGCGGCGGACATGATTTTTCCGTAGGCATCGCCGGTGACCGCGGCGAGGGGGGACGGCTTGTAGAGCACGGGGTTGCCCGCGAGCAGGTAGGCGACGGCGGCGCCGTGGCCCAGGTGGATGGGGAAATTAAAGGGCGCGATCACCGCGGCCGGCCCGCGCGGCTTGTGGCGGATGATGGCGGGATGCGGCCCGTCGCTTACCGCGCGATCGGCGACGAATTCCTCGGCGTCTTTGATCGTGAGGTCAAATTTCGCCGCCACGGCGCCGAGTTCGCCGCGCGCCTCGGTGATCGGCTTGCCCGTCTCTCTCGAAATCAGCCGGGCGAGATTCTCCGATTCGCCACGAATGGCCTGCTGGCACTGGCACAGCGCTTCGATGCGGCCGGTAAGCGGCGTCCGTGCCCAGCCCGGCGCAGCGCATGATGCACGATCCACGGCCGCATTGGCATCGGACTCAAAGACCACCGGCAAGGCATCATCCAGGTCGCCCGGGTTGTGGTTTTGCCACATTTGCATCCGAGGAGAATGCAGGCTTTCAAGCGAAAATGGGAGCCGCGAAATCGACGCCGCGAATTTCGAGAGTAAAGTGCCGTCGCAGAGGCTGCCGCGCTCGTTACTTGTTAATGCAGCCCTATCTTCTAAGGTAAGCTCATGCGAATGTTCCCCCTGCAAATTCTTTCCCTTGTCTTCGTAGTTTTCTCCATGATCCCAAGCCTGGCATTGGCCGACAATTATACCGTCCAAATCGCCAACGACACCGGCCTCGATCCCGCAGCCTATTCCCTCTACGTGATGGGCTACAGCACGTCGAACAACCTGGTCATGAATTCCAGTGGCGCGTTCGTCTCGCAAAGCAGCGGGACGATATCGAGCTATCCCGTGGGCACGGGGGCGGGGCAGATCAGCCAGGTGTTGATCGATAGCAACACGACCAATAATGGCGCCCGCATCTATTTCTTCGTGGTCGCCGCCGGAGCGCCAGCCCCCACGATCGCCTTCGGTAACAACCCGCCGCTGAGCCCGCCGAATACGTTTTGCGAGTTCACCGTGCCCTCGCCCGGGGCGCAGGCGACGGTGGACATCCAGGAAGTGGACGGCTTCATCATGCCCATTACGATTACCCTCAATAATCAGATCAACGTCGCGGGTTCGCAATTCGGGCAGCCGATCACTTCGACGGGGCAGGCGGCGACGATCAATCGGGCCGCGATTTTCTCCGCTTACACCAGTTTCATGCAGGCCGAGGGAAGCGCCGGGACGCCTTATCTGGATATGATTCTTCCCGATGTCTATGGGCAACCGGGCGGGATCTTGAGCCCGCGCAGCTACCTGCTCGACGCAAATACCGAGGGCGAATACCTGAACCTGACGAGTCCGCTGCACACGATCTGGAACAACGCTCTCAATACCTTGTTCGGCACGTCCGGCATGAACGTCCAGGGAGCGGGATCGGCGGCCATCCACGGCGGCACGATCGCTCCGGACAAATATACGGTCAGCTCCGTCACGCACGCGTATCCGAACAGCAGCGTGTCCCTGCAGGCGCTTCAATTCACCGGCGTCGCGGTTCCCGCCAATGTCTTCTACATCTATAATCCGGTGGGCTTGTCCGTTCTGACGGACGATGCGGGCGAAGAAATCACCGGCACGATCACCACCGTCGGCAACAGCCTCACTTCCACGCTGACGCTCGATTCCGCCGCGTCAAATGTAGCGGCGAACATGTATGTGGCCGGGGCGGGGATACCGACGGATGCGAACGGGAATTCCCTGGTCCATGTCACCAATGTCGGCGGCGATCACCAGACCCTGACCGTCGTAAGCAGCACCCTCACTCTCGGAAATCCGCAGGCCAACTCCCAATATCGCTTCTCGAAACTTCCGGGCGGCGTGATGTTCCAGACTCCCGGCCAGATGGTCTTCGCCAATAGCGGCGTATTTGCCGACTCCACCGTACAGACGACGGATCTCAACGCCTCCGACGTGCTGGGGAGCCTGGAAAATTTCCTCGTCACGGCATTGAACCGGGGCGTCGGCCTGAATCCCGCCGCCCTGAGCCCCAATTCGACTCCGGGTGAAAGCTCCATCGTGTGGGGGGACCAGACGAATTGGTATCCGGCAGCCACGATCCAAAATCTGTATTCGGCGTTCATGCATGTCGGCACGATTGGCGGGACGCCCATCTTCAACCTCCCGGTGGGCGCTGCCACCAGCGCACGCGGCCTGGCCATGGGCAGCGCTTACGGATTTCCCTTCGACGAGAATAGCGGCCCGCAACCGGCGGTTCCCAACCAAGCGCAGGTTCCCCCGAAATTCGATGGCACCGTCCCAGTCGGAGCCACCATCCTGGTCACCCTCGGGCCGTGGACCGGCGCCGCGCCCGCGCCCGCGCCCGCGCCCACGCCGAACTATTCCTCGGTCATCGCCCAGTCGAACAAAGATATCAAGACGCTCAACAAGGACATCAAGAAGACCAAAAAAAAACAGACCGGCTCGGAAAAAACCCAAACGATCAAGCAGCTGAAGTTCGCGAAAAAAGTCGCCAATAGCGTGCTCCGCGATCCCTCGGATTCCGCCCTGGTCTCACTCGAGGCCCAGGCCATGAAAGCGACGAAGATCAAGAATCCCGACCAGCGGGAAAAGAAATTCAAGAAGCTCGAGAAGCAATACCAGAAGCTGACCTAGGCGACCGGATGTCTCCCTGGCCTTGCGCAACCAAAGCGCCGCCGGGCGCCCATCCTGCCGTGGGGACGTGAGCTTTTCCGCCTCGTTTACGTGCTCAGCCGCCCGGCGAAGGTCGCCACGATCGTGAGGAATTCCTCCGACTCGACCGGCTTCGAAACATGGATTTGGAACCCCGCCCGGATGGCATCCAGGCGATCTTCGGCGCGGTTGTGGCCGGTGAGTGCGATGGCCGGCACGCGCGGCACGCCTCGGATCTCCAGGGCGCGGAGCCGGCGGATGAGCGAGTGGCCGCTCTCCTCGGGCATGCCGATGTCGCTGACGATCACATCCGGTTTTTTCGCGGTGAAGGCGGCGACGGCTTCGGCCACCGAGCTCGCGACTTCGACCGTGGCTTTGCGATCTTCCAGCACGGCTCGAAGAAAGCCGCGCACGTCCGCATCGTCATCGACTACCAAGACGCGGATGCCTTCGAGCGTGGCATCGGTCGTGAGAGGAACTAATGCGCCGGTTCGTTTGCTGTCGGAGGCGCCCATGTGACCTTCCCCATAGTCGCGGTTTTACGCACGGTCTATGCTTTTAGTTCAGATTTCCAATTTCGCTCGAAAAAGAGTGTTTCTTGATTTGCGTGCGGGGAGGATTTGCCCGAGATTACGCGCAGTTTTCCCCCACTCGATTTTTATGTCTCGCTCTTTTTTCCCTCGCTTTGCGTTTGTCCTTTTGATCTCGCTCGGCCTCGTCTCCGGGCTCCGCGCCGCACTCTCCGACGAAGTGCTCGCGACGGATTGGTCGTTTTTCAAGGGCGACCCCGCCGGGGCGGAACAGCCGACTTTCAGCGACTCGACTTGGGAAAAAGTCACCCTTCCACACACGTGGACGGCCATGGACGAAAATACGCGGGGCTTCGGCTGGTATCGGCGCACGATCGATCTCCCCGCGCAATCTCCCGGACAGCGCTATTTCCTCCGCTTCGAGGCCGCTTCGCTGGTCGCCGACGTTTATCTGAACGGAAAAAAACTCGGTCAGCACCGCGGCGGATTTACGTCGTTCTGCTACGAAATCACCGACGTGATGAAACCCGGCGCCAATCAGCTCGCGGTCCGCGTGGACAATACCCGCTTCGAGGACATTGCGCCGCTCTCCGGCGATTTCACGATCTTCGGCGGCCTTTACCGCGACGTGCATTTGCTCAAGACCGACGGCCTCTGCATCAACCCGCTGATCGACGGCGCGCCCGGCGTCGCCGTGAGCCAGAGCAACGTCACTCCCGCCTCCGCCGCGATAAAAGTCGTCACCGCGCTCTCCGACAAACGCGCCACCAAAACCGCGCCAGCCGCCGTGCAGACCACCATTCTCGACGCCACCGGCAACCCCGTCGCCGCGCAGACCACGCCGATCGGCATGAACGCCTCCTCGATCACGCAGCAGTTCGCCCTCCCGAAACCGCACCTCTGGAATGGCATCGCCGATCCGTATTTGTATTCCGTAAAGGTGGCCGTCGTGTCCGGAGGCAAAGTGCTCGATACCGTCACCCAACCGTTGGGACTGCGCACGATCGCTTTCAGCAAAACGAATGGCCTCACGCTTAACGGCCGCCCCTACCGCATGCTCGGCGTCTGCCGGCATCAGGACAGCGCCCATGGCTGGGCCATCTCCAAAGCCGACCAGGACGCCGATATGGCACTCATCCGCGAGATCGGTGCGAACGCCGTCCGTCTCGCGCATTACCCGCACTCCGATTATTTTTACGAACTGTGCGATCGCAACGGCATCCTCGCCTGGGCCGAAGTTCCCAACGTGAACGAAATTCGCGACACGCCCGCCTTCACCGAAAACGCCCGCCAGCAGCTCCGCGAGCTCATCCGCCAGCAGGGCAATCATCCGTCCATTTTCGCATGGAGTCTTTGGAACGAACTCGGCCTCAACGCCGAGCCGACGAAGCTCATCACCCAGCTCAAACAGGACGCCCACCAGCTCGACCCCTCCCGCCCGACGACCGCCGCCGCCGACGGTCGCGTCCGGGATAAATTCCCGAACGTCTGCCCGGTCACCGACATCCTCGCGCTCAACAAATACCCCGGCTGGTATGAAGGCACACCCGAAAGCATGAATGGCCTGCTCGACGGATTCCAAAAATTCGCCGCACGCCAGCCCGTCGGCGTGAGCGAATATGGCGCCGGCGCCAACATTCTGCAGCACGAGCAAAACCTCACCACCCGCCCGGCGCCGAATGGACAATGGCATCCCGAGGAATGGCAAAACACGGTGCATGAGGCGGATTGGGCCGCGATCGCCAAGCGCCCCTTCATCTGGGGCTCCTTCCTCTGGAACCTGTTCGATTTCGCCAGCGCCGGTCGTAACGAAGGCAACATGCGCTCCATCAACGACAAGGGTCTCATCACCCGCGACCGGAAGATCAAGAAAGACGCATTCTATTTCTACAAAGCCAGCTGGTCGCCCGAGCCGGTGGTCTATATCACGAGCCGCCGCGATGCCGTGCGCCTCGTGCCGAACACGCCGATCAAGGTCTATTCGAACGCCGACAACGTGCAGCTCAAGCTGAACGGCGTCCCGCTTCCCGGCGCCCAGCGAACGGGCGTGATCTACCGCTGGCCATCCGCCACGCTGCGGCCGGGAGACAACATCGTGGAAGTTTCCGCAACGCGCGCGGGCAAGGCCGTGACCGACCGCGTGGTCTGGAAGCTCGATCCGACCGCGAAAGTCCCGCTCCCGCCCGCCAAAAAAGGCGCGACCGGCCACGACGCGCACGTGAAGTAATTTTCACTTTCGCGCGGGAAAGCCCTCGGCGTCTCTCCACGCCTTCGCGCTTAACGCTGCGCGGAGATGTGCTTGATAAAGGCGATGATCGCCTGCGCCACCGGATCGCCGGGATTGGGAATGTCGGCGACGATGGTGCTGTGCTTGCGGTCCTTGATGATCTGGAGCGTCACCTGCGGGTTGCCAAGGGATTTTTCCTCGGCGGCGAAATATTGATTTTTTTCCAACCGTGCCGGCCAATCGTAGTCGCCGAAAAGAATGAGAAACGGCGGCGTGTCCTTGCGCGCGTAATAAATCGGGGCCGCTTCGTCAGCGATGATCGTGTTCGCCCCGATGCCGCGCTCGGCCCGGACCGTGAAATGCGTCATCATCTGGCCGCTCACGGGGATCAGGCCGGCGATCGCCTCCTGGTCGAGTCCGAGCTTATGCAAATACCGCGGGTCCATGGCGACGAGTGACGTGAGATAGGCGCCGGCGGAGTGGCCGCCCATAAAGATTTTGGCCGGATCGCCGCCATATTTCGCGATGTTTTCGTGCACCCATGCGAAGGCTGCGGCGGCATCCTCGACATAGCCGGGGAATTTCGCCTTCGGGCTTAACCGATAATCCGCGAGCGCCACCGCGATACCGGCGCGGGCAAAGGTGCGCGCGATGTCCCCGTTGATTTTCTGCTCCTTGAATCCCGTCGTCATTCCGCCGCCGTAAAACCAGACCAGCGTGGGAAAACCCGAGGGTTGTGCCGGAAGATAGAGATCGAGTTTGCAGCGCTCCGTTTCGTAGGCGGAGAGCGCGGGGTCGTTTTTGTAAGCGAGATTCGGTACGAATTTGCCCGACGGCAGCTCGGCTGCGTGACAAATTCCAAAAACCAGCAGGCAGCAGACGACGGACGAAACTCGACGGGGGAGACGACTCATATCGGGATGTTTACACGACGTCCTGCGCGCTTCACAAGACTGTGACAACTAAAATGCCTGCGCCAATTTCTCGGCGAACCACTGCCCTTCGTAATTTTCAGGACGGAAATTTGAGCCGGGCAAGATCTCAGGAAGCTTTTATCCGCGCCTGGAGTGCATCCCTCTAGCGATGCGCTTACGGCGGGGAATATCTGCTTCAAATTTTCCGAGGTCGATGAAAGCTCCTCCTCGGACTAGCCGCTGCTCGTGACCGCCAACTGGCAGCCAAACGGCCTCACCTACAATCCGCCCTATGGCAAAAAAGGATTCCTGGTTTTCACGAAGAACGGCAGCGGCGGCATTTATCGCCGCCCGGCGGACGTAACCAGCACGAACATTTTCCCGACCGGCACCAAAGACGGCCATGCGTATCGCTACGAAATCTTGAAATAAGTTCCTCTTTCGCCAGACGGGATTGGGACGAGATTGGAGAAACCTTTGCACCCCCATGAACACCCCGAAAACCATCCTCACCGACCATCCGAATCTCAACGGCTCTCTGCGCATCCTCACGGGTGCGACTTATTACGGAAAGCGCGCGATTTACCTTTCCGGCTCGCCGGAAGGATTTCGTCTGCTGGCCAGACTCCTGAACGCGCAAGCTGATGCGGCGGAGAATGATTTCACGAAACTGGAGCGGGACAATGGCGATCTGTTTTTCACGACGACGGATTCCGTGGACATCTTCGAGATGCACAACCACCACCCGTCGGCGCACCATCCGCGGCTGGATTGAGATCTCGCAGGGCAGGGAACCCCTGTCTGCATCACCTCTCTTTGAAACAGATCAAGGCGTGAAGCTGATGCCGCTGGCTCCGGCGATATCCACATTGTCGCCAGCACTGGAGCCGTTGCCGGTGGTCGTGTTTCCGGTGATGGTCGTGCCGGCGCAAGCACCGGTGGCGAAGATGCCGAACTGCGTATTCAGCTGGATGACGTTGTTGATCACGCTGTTTCGCGCCGAGCCCTCGATGATGAGGCCGCCGCCGGTATTCGTATTGATCCGGTTCGCAAGGATCGTGCGCGTGCCGCCGATGGTCGTGCCGGAGGTGCCGGGCCCGAGGTAGATGCCGCCGGTCTGATTCGGAATCGATTGCTCGGAGCCGGAGGTGAAGATGTGGCCGGTGCCGACGTTCGAGTTGAAGATGAAGTTGTCGTGCGCCTGGTCGATTACGGCGACGCCATAGCCGACGTTGCCGGAGAAGTGGGTGCGGCCTTCCACAGACGGCGCGAACCCGCCGAGGGCGTTGCCATGGGCGGTGCCGCTGATGACGACGCCGGAGCCCTGATTCGCGAGGGCCGTGCCGATGTTCGTCGTCGTGCCGCAGGCGGTATCCATGACTTGCACGCCGGTGGCGTTGCCGCCGATTTCCAGGCCATTTCCGATATTGCCGGAAAGGATGCAGGTCTGGATCACGTTATTCCCGCCGGTCGAGGTGATGAGGATGCCATCGCGGCCGTTCGGGGCCTTGCCTCCGAAGGCGAAGCCGCCTCCGAAAGTGTTGAAGGAGATGAAGCCGCTGGCTGTGTCGCGCACGGCGATGCCGTTTTTCTTGTTCCCGGAGATGACGTTGCCGAGCGGGATGACGCCGCCGACGGTGGTGTTCTGCGAAGAGCCGGTGACGTTCAGGCCCTCGCCGGCGTTCGGTATGGTGACGGAGTTGTTCGCGGCGATGCCGAGAAAATTCGCCTGCACGGTGGCGTTGTTGGCATTCGTGAGCCGGACGCCGTCGCGGCCGTTGCCGGAGACGACGTTGTAGAAGACGAAGGGATCCTGGCGAAGCGTGCAGCCGATGAGGGAATTGTTTGCGGAATTTTCGATGGCGACGCCGTCGAGCCGGTTGCCGAGAGGTTTATCTCCGCTGCTGTCGATGCCGATGAAGTTTCCGCTGAGGACATTGTTCGTCGAGGCATTCGCGATGAGGACGCCGTTGATGCCGTTGCCCGAGATCGTATTGCCTTGCGGCGGGACGTTGTAAACGGCAGGGACGCTGTTTTCGGTGCCGGTGGGATTGTTCGCGCCCGCTTCCTGGCCGCCGATGAGATTGCCCGATGCGCGCATGAGGAAAATGCCGTTCTTTTTATTGGCGATCGCGGCGGTGCCGGCGGGATTTGTGCCGATGTAGTTTTGCGCGACGATGTTGCCCTTCGATCCGTAGATGCCGACGCCATTGCCGCGGTTGCCGCTGATCACGTTCGAGAGCTGGAAACCGACCTGGACGGCGGCCTGGAACGAGAAGATGGACGAGCCGGCGACGAGGCCGACGACGTTGTTGCCGTAGACGGAATTGCTGCTGGTGACGCCGGCGCGCTCGCCCGTGTAGTTCAGATCCACCCATTGCGCGTCGCTGAAAGTGCCGTTCGGATTGCGGCGGACGGAGACCCACGAGCCCTGGATAGGGCCTTTCTTCGAGCCGCGTTTTACAGAATCCGCACTGAGCGTATAGACGCCCGGCTCGGCGCTGCTGATGCCTTCGAAATGGGTGACGAAGGTGCGCGCGCGTTTACCATTCCGGTAGCGGTAGGATTTCCAATGCGAGAATTCACCGGTCTTCGCATCGTAATCGACGAGGTAGCCAAGGCCGCGGGCGAGGGGGCGGGATTGGTCCTTGAGGTTGTTCGTCCCGAGGAGGCTGTAGCCGCCGCAGATCGTGTATTTGTCGTGGCCGTTATACCAGATGCCGTAGGCGGTGGTGCTCTTCGAGCCTGGGAAGACGATGTTCGTGGCAAAGGCGGATTTCGAGACGTCGTAGATGTAGGCGACGCCCGAGCCGATCGGCGCCTTGCCGGTTTTCGGGGAGCGGTCGGCATTGCCGACGGCGAGGTCGCCCATGGTGCTGTGGGTGAATTGATATTTCGCGCCGGGGTAGTTGATCGATCGATAGCGGCCTCCGCCGGGCAGGGCGGTCACGGTGCCATCCCAGACGAAACCGTGGTTGTAAACGGGGCCGTCGCCATTCCTGGTGTAGCTGCCAACGAGGCGAAGGGTGCCGTTTTTTCCGTTGTCGGGCCCATAGACGCTGGTCGTCGCCGCGCCGGGAAACTGCACCTTGTAGCTGGTGCCGCCGCCCGAGAGTCCGCCAATGTAGAGCAGGCCGTTGCTGTCGGAAGTGCCGCAGAGGAGGAACTGCACGGTGCTGGAGCCGTGGTTTCGCAAGCCTTGCCAGGCGCTGACGGGCTGGATGGAAAAATCGCCGTTGTCCGTGGTGTTGAAAAAATTGATGCCGGTCACGGGGTCAGTGCCGCCGATGAGATTCTCGCGCGAGGAGGCCATGATCTTCACGCCGTCGCCGCGGTTGCCGGCTGCGGCGCCGGAGGGCGTGAGGCCGATATAATTTCCATCGACGGTGACCTTCGACGCGCGAAGCGTGATACCCGCGGTGCCGGCGTGCACGAGCGAAAGGCCGCGGATGACGGTCCTGTTTGCTCCCTTGCCAACGGAAAGACCCGGGTTGCCGGAGAAATCGACCGCGACTACGGGCGCGCCGGAGAAGCTCGGCGCGGTCGTGCCGTCGATCGTCATGGAACGAGTGATCGCAGGCAGTGCGGAGGCGAGGGAAATCGTGCCCGAAACATTGAAGGCGATCTTACTGTCGGCGGTCGCGTTCGCCTGGCCGATCGCCCAGCGAAGCGTGCCTGCGGCGGAGGAGTCATCCAGCGAAGTCACCGTATAGGTGGCAGCTGCGAGGGAAAATGGGAGAGCGAATACGCTAAGGATAAAAGTCAGGGAAAACGGTGCGAACGAACTTTTTTTCATGAGAAATGCGTGACGGGAAAATATCCTTGGGTTGAAGGATTATTTGATCCTCCGGCTGCGCCAGTATGCCGTCAATGGAATAACCGAACCAACGCTCCGATTGATGGCCGATCGGCGCCGGGCCCCAGCGCCATCACGGATTTTCCGCTGGAGCGCGAATGGGTAAATGCGCTCGCAGAGAGCTGCAAACTTATCCCGCGACAAGTGGGGGATGTTCGGAGGGACTCACGGCGTCCGAACGGGACAGCGAACCCGCCATCTATCGAAGCGTTTTTTCCATCAGCCCGGCTGTTTCTTGATCCTGACGGATCGAACTCGCGCGGAGATGAGAAATCACGCTCTGCCGGTCTTCCTGCGACTTGTTCTGGTTGAGCTTGAACTTGGCTTCGATGTGATCGATCTCGATGGAAAAGCAGACCACGGCATCGAGCAATTTCATGTAGCGCCGATCGGCCAAATCCAGTTTCCAACCCGAGTCGCCTTCATATTTGCCGATCAAATCTTGGATGACGCCAAGACTTTCAAGTGGCTCATCGATGGTCCGGATTCGTCCGGCGATGGATACGGCGGAATAATTCCATGTCGGGACATTGAACTCCGAAACATAGTATCGTGGAGAGATATACGAGTGGGGACCATGAAAGATCACCTTCACCCTTGGGTTCTTTTGCCAAGAGCGCCATTGGGGATTGGCGCGAGCGATATGGCCAGTCAGCCGCTGCATGTCTGCCGAAATCAACAGTGGAGTAACCGAGACCGGAAAATTGGTCCACTTTGCTATCAGCGACGGCGACGAGGACGGGCCGGTCTGAAAAAGCAGCAAGGGTTTCGCGTTTGGCTTCGAGGTATTTCCGTCTCCAGTATCCGACGATTTCCAGCAGGACGCATCGCCCGTCCGTATGCTCAAGACGGAAATCTGGGACAAAGACCTTTTGCCCAGAGGAAAGAACCTCGGATTCGCGTGTGAGTGACCA
>JAATET010000087.1 GCA_015655545.1 Chthoniobacterales bacterium
CGCGGGATGTAGGCCTCGGGCTGGTAGTAATCGAAATAGCTGACGAAATACTCGACGGCATTGCGCGGGAAGAACTGCTTGAATTCGCTGTAGAGCTGCGCGGCGAGCGTCTTGTTGTGCGACATGACGAGCGTCGGGCGGTCGAGCTCGCGAACGAGATTTGCCGCGGTGAAGGTCTTGCCGGAACCGGTGACGCCGAGGAGCGTCTGGTGGCGGTTTCCGGCCAGCAGCGAGCGGGTGAGTTTATCGATCGCCTGGGCCTGATCGCCGCGAGGCTGGTAGTTCGACGCGAGCTCGAAAGGCATAAACGGTCACCATACGACGCGTGCGCCGCGGCGCAAGCGCGTCAGTCGTCGGCGTCCGCCTTGAGGTCGTTGGTATCGGAGAGCAGCCACCGAGCGCCGATGAGTCGCATGGTGACTCCGAACGAGTGCTTGAGCGTGTCGCCGCGGCTTTTCATCGTGACCGTTGCCTTGTCGCCATGAATTTTTGCGGCCGAGGCGGTGAAGCCTTCGGCGGGATAGTCCTGTCCGCAGAGAATGGGATCGGAATCCATGCCGTCGGCGATGAGTTTTGCGTAAGCTTTTTTGAAGCCGGGCGTCACGGTTTTCGACGAGAGGACAAACTGTTGCGTGTCGCCGTTGGCCAGGACCACTTTCATGTAGGAGTCGTAGAAATTTTGCGCAGCCTCGGCGGGGCTGGCAGGCTCGGCGGCGAGGGATGAAAACGCGGAGAGAATCAAAAGTGCGGGCAGCCAGGGCGATGTTCTCATGGACAGTTCCTTTGGTTTATCTTCGTCTCCCGGCGATGGCAACTTCGCGACGCGCCATGAAGTTCGACCGCGCCCCGAATGAGCGGGGCGAAGTCTTCAGCCCTGGCCGGCTTGCTCTTCGGATCGGGGGCGAGCGCGCAAACAGTTATTGCGGAGACCAGCTCCTTCGTGAAACGTTGGCCCATTTACGAGAGTCATGAATTCCCGTCTGTTGTCCAAAGAGCTGCGGCCCATTTACGAGAAGGTTCTCGCGGGCATCCGCGTTTCCGATGCGGATGCGACCATTCTTTACGAAAGCCACGACGTGAACGGCCTTGGCGCCATCGCGAACATCATCCGCGAGCGCAAAAACGGCAACGTCGCCACCTACATTCACAACCGCTACATCAATTACTCGAACGTCTGCATTCTCTCATGCCAGTTCTGCGCATTCGGCGCGAAGAAGCGGGAAGCGCATGCCTTCGAGTTGGCGATTCCCGAGATCGAGGCCGCCGTGCGGGACGGTTTGAAAGACGGCATCACCGAGATTCACATGGTGGGCGGGCTGCATCCCTCGTTGCCCGGCGAATGGTATCTGGAACTGCTGCGCGCGCTCAAGGCGCTGGATCCGGCGCTCCACGTCAAAGCCTTCACGGCGGTGGAAATCCGTCACCTTGCCCAGCGCGTGTTCAAGCTCTCCATCCGCGAGACGCTGGAATTGCTGCGCGAGAACGGGCTGGGCGCGATCACCGGCGGCGGCGCGGAGATTTTCGATCAGGAAATCCGCGATCAAATCTGCAAGGGCAAGGAGACCGCCGACGAATGGATCGAAGTCCATCGCACCTGGCACCAGATGGGCCGGAAGAGCACCTGCACCATGCTCTACGGCCACATCGAAAAACCCCATCACCGCGTCGGGCACCTCCGCCGTCTTCGGGAGCTGCAGGACGAAACTGGCGGCTTCACCGGGTTCATTCCCTTTGCGTTCGAGCCCGACGGCGCGCGGCCCGTGCTCCGGAGCATCCCGCACGCCACCGGTGTCGAGGAGCTGCGCAATCTCGCCGTGAGCCGCATCTATCTCGATAATTTCCCGCACATCACCGCCTATTGGATCAGCCTCGGCCTGCCGCTCGCGCAGATTTCGCTGAACTACGGCGTGGACGATCTGCACGGCACGATCACCGAGGAAAAAATCTTCCACATGGCCGGCGCGACCACGCCGCAGCAGCAAACCTGCCTCACGCTGGAGAAGGCGATCCGCGAAGCCGGGCGCGAGCCGATGCAACGAAACACTTTTTACGACCGCATTCCCCCGACCACGGAATTGCAGGCCGCTTGAGCGCGGTGGAGTCGTCGCGCTCCGCGGTCCGGGCGGTGGAAATTTTGCGCCGTTACCGGATCGGCTCCGTGCCCTATTTGAATGCGCGTCCGCTGGTCGAGGGACTCGCAGGGCAGCTCATTTTCGACGTCCCCGCGCGTCTGGCGGATCGCTTTGCCGCGGGCGAACTCGATGCCGCGCTCCTGCCGGTCTTCGAAGCCGTGGCCCATGAGCACTCGCTCATTGCCGACGGCATGGCGATCGCGAGCGACGGCGAGGTCTTCAGCGTGTTTCTGGCGCATCGCGAGCCGCTCGAGGAGCTGGAAAGCGTGGCCCTCGACCCGTCATCGCATACGTCGAATCATCTCCTGCAATGTCTGTTCTCGGAATTCCGCGGGCTTGAGCCAGAATATGTGGCCCGGCCCGCGGACGACTTCCAGGCGCGGCTGCTCATTGGCGATCCGGCGATCCAGTTTCGTCATTCCCATGCGGACGACGGTTGGAAATTTCTCGATCTCGGCGCGGAGTGGAAGCGTTGCACGGGGCTTCCGTTCGTCTTCGCGTGCTGGGTGCTTCGAGAAAAGGTTGCCGATCCCGAAACGCTGGCCGCCGCACTGCGGGATGCAAAAGAACGCGGGCTCGCCGCGCGCGAGCGCATCGCCTCGGCCTGCGGAGACGCGGAGTTCGTGATGCGTTACCTCACGCATTTCATTCGGTTCGATCTGCGCGAGGAGGAAAAGGAAGCCATCGCGCTCTTCGCCGCGCTGCTGCGCAAGCACGGCCTTACGGAAACGGTCGCGGAAGCAAAGATCCGCTACGTTTGACCGACGACTTTCGCGGTCAGCGCGCCGAGCGGAGCCGGCCAGATGCGAAACGTCCGCAGGGCCATCGAAGTGACGCGGGGATGGAGGCCGGCCAGGCGCGCGACGCGATTTACCCACAGGCGGCCGCGATACATTTCCCGATGGGCGCGGCGATAAGCGGCCTCGGAATCGGCTCCGCCGGCGACCGCGTCCGCGGCCAGCTCGCCGGAGCGCATGGCGTAGTAAATTCCTTCGCCGGTGAATGGCTCCACGACGCGCGCGGCGTCGCCGAGCAGAAATAAATTATCGCCGGCGATGTCGCGCGCATCCCGGCGGGCGAGCGGAGCGATCGTGCGCCATTCCGTGGCGCCGCCGATTCCAAATTCGCGCTCCGCTCGCTGGCGAACCCTGGCCAGGTCGCCCGGCCGAGCGACGAGGCAGAGATTCATTTCCTCCGCGCTGACTGGAGCCGTGCCGCCATAGCCTTCGCGATAAAACAGCATCCGCACCGCGTTCCCATGCCACGAGGGACGCGGGCAATGACACTGGATCGCCGTCCGCTCGCGCTTCGACACCGGCAGGCGACCCGCGAAGCGCGCGACGGTGGAGTTGCGACCGTCCGCGGCGAAAAGCAAAGGAGCGCCGATCCTCTCGCCATTGGCCTCGACCGTCCAGCCGGGCGTGAGGCGCGTGACGGCGATATTGTCGCGAAATTCCGCTCCGAGTTCGACCGCCCGCTGGACGAGCAAAGCATCGAGATCGCGCCGCTTGACGACGATTTCCGCTCCCGCGGCGATGGGAAAAATCAAGGGCCGGCCGGCGATGCCGTGGTAGCTGACTTCGCTCACGGCGACGTGAGGCAACGCACGAAGCCGCGCGCCCAGGCCGAGACGATCGAGGATCGGCCAGACGGATGGATTGAGGCAATCGCCGCAGACCTTGTCGCGCGGGAATCGGGATTTCTCGAGCAGAAGCACACGGCGGCCGCTTCCCGCCAATCGCGCCGCGCAGACCGATCCCGCAGGCCCCGCGCCCACGACGATCGCGTCGTAGTCCCTCATACGAATGTCTCGGCAATGGCGTCCGCGACCATCTTCCCGGGTCGCGTGAGCACCCAGCGGCCGCCGCGAGCTTCGAGGTAGCCTGCCTCGTGCAGACGCCGGATCTCGCCCGACCACTCGCCGGAATCGTCCACGCCTCGCGAGGTGCGCAGCGCAAACGCCAGCTGCTCGGCGCGCCGCGTGCGCGCGTCGACACATTCGCGGAAATCGGCGGTGTCCTCGCCGGCATTCACGCGGCGCACATAGTCCTCCGTGTCGCTCACGTTTTTCCAGCGCGCCTCGCCGACGGTCGAAAAGGCGCTGGGTCCGAGGCCGAGATAATCCGCCGCGGTCCAGTAGGCGAGGTTGTGCAGGCACTCGCGGCCGGGCCGGGCGTAGTTCGAGATTTCGTATTGCGCGTAGCCGGCGTTTTCGAGCACGTCCATCGTGAGCTCGAAAAGCGCGGCGTCGAATTCCTCGTCGGGCTTCATCTCGCCGCGCTGGAGGCGCAGAAAAAAGTCGGTGTCCTCCTCGTAGGTGAGGCAATAGGCGGAGATGTGGTCGGGCTCGAGCGCGATCGTCCGCTCCAGCGAATCGCGCCATTGCTCGAGCGTCTGGCCGGGAATGCCGAAGATGAGGTCGAGATTCACATTCGGCACGCCAGCCTCGCGGAGAATGCGATACGACCGCTCGGCTTGTGCGGCGTTGTGCACGCGTCCGAGGGTTTTCAACAAATCGTCATCCCAGGATTGCACGCCCATGCTGATGCGATTCACGCCGAGAGCGAGCAGCGCGCGGGCTTTTTCGATCGAGACGGTGGCGGGATTCATCTCGAGCGTCCATTCGGTGACTTGCGAGAAATCGATGCGCTCGCGCAGACCGCCGAGGAGAAATTCCAGCTGCGACGTGCCGAGTGCGCTGGGGGTGCCGCCGCCGAAAAAAATGGTTTTCGGCCGTAGAATGGACGCATGTTTTCCGGCCTCGGCGAGCATGGCATCGAGAAAGGCGCGGGTGCGATTTTTGTCGCTGGCCTCCTTGTAGAAGCTGCAATACGGACACACCTTCGGGCAGAAGGGAATGTGCGCGTAGAGATGCCCGACCATGCGGGCAGCGTCGGGCATCGCGCCGCATCGCGCAACGGCATTTCGGCGGTTTGACAGTCCGCGCGCGGCCATCGACACTCTGCGCCGTGATCCGCCTTCTGGTGCTTTTGTTTTGCGCAGCCGTCGCCGTGGATGCGGTCGCGCAGTCGGAAGAGCCGGAGGTCAATGTCGCCCGGGCCGTGGCGGCGCGGTCGAAAGTTTTTTTCGCGAGCGATTCGCGTTCGCTGGCCGATGGCTTCACGCCCATTCCCGCCGTCGTGCGGTCCATGGTCGATGCCGCCGTGATGGGAGCCACGGGAAAATCGACGATCAAGGCCGCGTGGGAGTCGCTCGTTCGTCCCGGCGATGTCGTCGGCATCAAGATCGCCGCCGCCCCCGGGGCGATGAGCGGCACGCATCCGGCCGTGGTGCGGGCGGTGGCGCGGGGATTGCAGGAAGCGGGCATTCCCTCGGGCCACATCATCGTCTGGGATCGCAATCGCGACGAGCTCGCGGCCGCCGGGTATGCGGAGCGCGATCCGGATTTTCGCGTGCAGTGGATCGATCCATCCAGCGGCTACGATCGCCAGGCCGTGCTCACCGCGCCGGTGCTCGGGCGGCTCATCTGGGGCGACAGCAAATTCGGCGATCGGAAAGGCACACGCCTCGAGGATCTGCTCTCCAGCGGCGCGCAGCTCAGCAGCACGAGCTACTATGCGACGGTGCTCAGCCGGAAGGTGACAAAGGTCATCAATCTTCCGTCGATGTGCGACAGCTACCTGTCCGGCCTCAACGGCGCGCTGGCCAACATGACGCTCTGGAACGTGGACAACTGGCGCCGCTTCATCCAGGAGCCCAATTTCGGGAATCCGTATCTCGCGGAAATCTATGGCGACCCGATGGTGCGCGATAAAGTCGTGCTCACGATCATGGATGCGCTCGCCGTGCAGTTCGCCGGCGGGCCGTTTCCGAATCCCAATTTCACGCGTCAATATTTCACGATCCTCGCGAGCCGGGATCCGGTGGCGATCGATGCGACGGCCATGCGGCTGATCGATCAATATCGCCTCGCGAACAAATTGCCGCCCATCGCGCCGGTTGCCGGGCATATTGAAACCGCCGCGGGCATGGGGCTCGGCAACGCGTCCGCGAACGTGATCGACGAAGTTCGGGTTGGCGGCAATGCCGGAACGGGGGTCCTGCAATGATCGACTGGCCGCTGCTGCGCTCGGTGTCGCGGTCGTTTTTTCTAACGATCCGCCTGCTGCCGCGCGCGGTGCGCGAGCCGATCGCGCTCGGTTATTTGCTGGCTCGTGCGTCGGACAGCATCGCCGACACCTCGGACGCGGAGATCGAGCGGCGCGTCGAAGCGCTGCAACAGCTTCGCCATGGCGACACGCCGCCGCATGCGCTCGAGGCGTTGATCGCGCGCCAGGACAATCCCGACGAGGCGGCGCTTTTGCGGGCGTTGCCGCATTTGCTCGATCAACTCGATGCCTCGCCGGCCAAGGAGCGGCTGGAATGGGTGTGGGGACACATTTTGCGCGGCCAGATTTTCGATCTCGTGCGCTTCGCGGAGAGCCCCGAACCGCTCGGTGCTGGGGAGCTCGACGAATATACTTTCCTCGTCGCCGGCTGCGTCGGGGAGTTCTGGACGCGATTGTGCGCGGAGTCGCTCGAGGATTTTTCGCGTTGTCCCGTGGAAGAGCTCGTGCCCCTGGGAGTCGCCTACGGAAAGGGGCTGCAGCTCGTGAACATCCTTCGCGACCGTCAGGCCGACGCCGGCATCGGCCGCATTTATGTGGAGGATCGGGATTTCGATGCCGTGAAGTCCCGGGCGCGCGAAGGGCTCGAATGCGGCCTGCGCTGGATCTCCGCGGTCAACCACGGCCGGGTGCGGTTCGCGTGCGTGCCGCCGGCGCGCATCGGCCTGGAAACCCTCGAGCGGATCGCCGTGGACTCCGGGCGGGTGAAGATCTCGCGCGACGCCGTCCGCCGCGTGCTCGCCGGCGCGATTCCCGCGCTCTGGACGCGCGGGCGCTGACTGATTATTCCTCGAGTTCGCTATCGAGAGAGCCTGCGCGGGCGAGTTTCGAAACGGCCTCCGCGAGCGATTCGACGGCGGGCTCCTCCATCATTACCGGTCCGCTGCACGGCACCTGATAAAGCCGCACGTCTTCGCAGCAGGCGGACCAGCCATTCTGCACGGTGCGGACCGGCGGGAAATCCTGAGTGGGCGCGAACACATGCGCGAGCAGCGGCGCGGCGCCCGCGGCATACTTGCGGGCCGCTTCCTGGTTGGCGCGGAAGGTGGGCGAATCCTGGGCGCGGCGGCGGCCGTTCGATTCCTCGGCGGGCTTTTTACCGAAGAGCGCGGGCAGGGAGCGCTTCCAGCCACCGGCGAGAAAGCCGAGGGCGGAATTCAAAACGGGCGGCTCGGCCGCGAGCAGAATGAGCAGCGGCACTTCGGCTTTCGACCCGGTGAGCTGGCGGGCCATTTCGAAGGCGACCAATCCGCCGAATCCGTAACCGACGAGGCGATAGGGGCCATCGGTGTCGAAGACGCGCAAGGCTTCGATGTAGGCGCGGGCCATCTCGCCGACCGTGGCGTGGCAGGCCGAAGGATCGGCGAGCCCTCGCGCGGTGATCGCGTAGCAGGGCTGGTCGCCGCCGAGGTGGGCGACGAGAGGAGCGAAAATTTTCGCCGCGCCGTCGAAATCGTGGATGAAAACAAGCGGCGGCAGCTTGCCCGAGGCGCGCAGAGGCTGGAGCGGCGTCCATTTGCTGTCCGCGCCGGATTTGCGCCCGCGCACATTGCGCAGCAGGGAACGGACCGAAAATCCGGTGGTGAAATCCGAAAGCTCGGCGCGCGGTTCCTCGCGGACGACGGCTTCGAGGAGCAGTTTGGCGACCTGCGGCTTCGTGCGGCCGTCGGTGAGGATTTCGTCGAGTTCGATGCGCCGGCCGCCGAGCGTGCGGGAAATGATTTTGCGCAGCCGCTCTTCGATTTCGCTGCCCCGCTTCGCGGGCGGGGCCGAGACATCGTCGGGCAGCAATTCGGCCAGCGCGGCGGAGTCGATGTGGCCGGCTGCGTCCAACGGCAGGCGCGGCAGAGCGCGAATGCGGCGCGGCACGGCGGGAAGCCGGGCGGTGAGCCATTCGCGGAAGTCGTGAGGTTCGCCGCGCTGCGAGTCGCGCGGGACGATCCAGAGGCACCATTCGTTTTTCGCAGCGATGAGGTGTCGAGCCGCGCAGGCGTCGAGCACCTCGGGATGCGTGGTGGCGGCGAGGTAGATCGACTCGGCCATCAAGTCGGGCGACGCGCCGGCGACGAGGGTTTGAAAGCGCGCGCGGTCATAGAACAAGCCTTCCGCGGTGACGAAGGCTTCGATTTCGAGCGCGGCAAAGGCGTCGGGTTTTGCGCGCGATGCGATTTCGAGAATGCCCGGCAATCCCGCCGGCATCGGCTGCGCGGAGCCGTCGACAATGCGCGCGATCGTTCCGGGACCGGGACGACCGAGACCCGCGGCAGCCTGGGCGTCCTCATCAGCTGCCTCGAATGCGAGACTCAGGCCGCCATGGCCGGCGGTGCGGTGAAGCAGGCGCGACTCGCCGGCGGCGGCACGCCAGGCGGCGAGGGCGTTCGGCGAGGGAAGGTGGCCGGTCGTGGCCGCGATGCGCAGCGTGGAAGGCGCGGGAATGGAGAGCTCGGAAAGGTAGTGCGTCCACTGGCTCCAGAACGGCGTGGGCACGCAGAGCGCGGTGATCGCGGACTCCTGCACGAACTCCTGAAACGCGGTGCGCGTCGTCCAGCGATCCTCGCTGCAGAGCACGAGCGTCGCGCCGCTCAAGAGGGTGGCAAGGACTTCCTCGGCGGCGGCGAACGAGCCGGTCGGTGCGAATTGCAGCACGCGATCCGCGGGCGTGAGTCCGAGCAATGCGGCCGTGCCCTGGAGGGCCGCCGCGAGCGCCTCGTGGCTCAAAGTCGCGATCGATGCGTTGTCGCTCCAGGCGATCGCCTCGGAATCCGGGGTGGCTTCGTTTTGAACGCCGCGCGATTTCTCGCCGCCAATTTCGCCCGCCTCGGATTGCATCTGGACCACCGGGAGATCGCGCTCGTCGCCCTCGGGCAGAGCGTCGACGATCCACGCGCGAATATTGGCGGTCTTGGCTTTCGTGGCGGCATTCAGCGGCACGATGGCGGCTCCGGATTTCCACGCGCCGAGCAGGGCGACGATCCATTTCGGCGAGCGGGACATGGCGATGCCGATCCGCGCTCCCGGGGCAAGGCCGCGTTTCCGAAGGTGCCGGGCGAGTTGATTGGCGGAGGAGTTGAGCTGGGAAAAGGTGAGCTTTTCGCCGGCCATTTCCACGGCGACGACGTCGGGCGATTCCGCGGCAATGTCGGCGAAGAGCTCGTGCAGGCTTTGCGGAACCAGCGAGCGGAAGCTGGCTGGCGCTTCGGGACCCTCGACCACGGCGGGAACTCCGGGGAGCGGAAATTTTGCGAGATCGAGTTTGAGATCTTCCGCGAAGGCGAGAAGCGTCCCCTTGAACATGTCGAAGAGCGCATGCGCCGCGGCGGAGCTGAGAAAACCGGGGTCGTAATCGAGCGCGATCTCGGGGCGGTCGTTCGCGGTGACTCGCAGGGTGATAGCGGCGGGGGTTTTTTGGATCAACTGCGCGTCGGCGGCCATCCAGCGCGGCATTTCGAGGCGGAGGCGGTCGTTGAGCGTGAGGTCGCGATAAACGAAGGACGTCGCGGGATCGATCGCCGCGGCGGAAAGACCGAGCGACTGGGCCATCGCCGCGATGTCGGCGGGCGGGGTGGAAATTTTGTCCGCGAATGTCTTCACCAAGTCGCCGCTGGTGCGGTGAGCGGAGATGCGATGACGGCGCACGGCCGGGCTCTCGATGCGGCCCACGCCATCCATCGGGCGCGAAGGTTCGAGCAAGAGAGCGTCGTCGGAAGTGGTGGCGCGCGCGATTACGAAAGCCCACGCCGCGCCGAAGAGAGCCCGGAGCCCGGCGTCGATCGACGTGGCGGCCTCGGCGAAGGCGGCGCGCTCGGGGCGCTCGAAAGTGTGAGAGATCGAGTGGCGGATTTTCGTGGAACCGGACGCTTCGGGCAGGGGGAGAACGATGAGCGGGCGCGGAGGGACGAAACTTTCGAAATCGGATTTCCACGCCTCGCTTTCTTCGACTTCGGCCGCGGGTTCCTCGGCAAACTGCGGGGATTCGGCGCCGGTGCGCAGGCAATCGTAGGCGTGCAGCCATTGGTGCAGGACGGTGGAAATCGAGTCGTGGTCGAGCAGCGCGGCGTGGAAGGTCCAGAGCGCGTGGCCGCCGCCATTGGGCAGGCGAATGATCGTGAGGCGGCACGACGAGCTTGTCGCGACGGGGGTGGCGGCATCGGCACCGACGAGGGTTTGCCATTCCGCGCCGAGATCCGCGGGCGGCGAGGCTTGCCAATCGAGGGACCGCCAGTCGAACGTCGGCGTTTCGGAAACGACGACCGCGCCATCCGCGCCGAAAGTCGAACGCAAGGCGGCATGCGTTCCGGCGACGACTTCCCAGGCGGCGCGCAGAACGTCGGCGTCAATCGCCTCGCCGAAGCTGATCGAGACCTGCGACGTATGGAAGGCCGAGCCCGCGGGCTGACGCGAAATTTCGAGATAGCGCCGCAGGGCGATGGGAGATCCGGACATGATATTTTTAGAATCCGGCGTCCGTGACCGCGCCGAGCGAGGCCGTGGTGACGTGCGCGGCGTATTTCGCCAGCACGCCGCGACGGTAGCGGGGCTTTGGTTTTTTCCAGGACGCGAGGCGGCTTTTGATTTCCGCGGCGGAAATGCCGAGCGTGAGCGAGCGCTTCGTGGCGTCGATGGTGATCTTGTCGCCGTTTTTCACGATGGCGAGCGGGCCGCCCTCGAAGGCTTCGGGCGTGATGTGGCCGACCACGAAGCCGTGCGTGCCGCCGGAGAAACGCCCGTCGGTGATGAGCGCCACGGACTTGCCCAGGCCGGCGCCCATGACGGCGCTGGTCGGCGAGAGCATCTCGCGCATGCCGGGGCCGCCGCGCGGTCCTTCGTAGCGGATGACGATCACGTCGCCGGCCTTGATCTTGTCGCCGAGGATCGCTTCGAGCGCCTTTTCCTCGGATTCGAAAACCCGCGCCACGCCGGAGAATTTCTCGCCTTCCTTCCCGCTGATTTTCGCGACGCCGCCTTCCGGCGCGAGGTTGCCGCGCATGATGACGAGGTGGCTTTCCTTTTTGAGCGGCTTTTGGACGGGGGCGACGATCTGCTGGCCCTTCGGGTAGGGTTTATAAGGCGCGAGATTTTGTTTGATCGTCTTGCCGGTGACCGTGAGGCAGCCGCCGTGCAGCAGGCCGGCGCCGAGGAGCTCTTTCATCATGGGCACGATGCCGCCGATCTCCACGAGCTGGCTCATGAGGTATTTGCCGCTGGGCTTGAGGTCGGCGAGCACGGGCGTGCGCTTGCCGATGCGGGTGAAATCGTCGAGCGAGAGCTTCACGTTCGCGGCGTGCGCCATGGCGAGGAGGTGGAGCACGGCGTTCGTCGAGCCGCCGAGGGCGATGACGACGGTGATCGCGTTCTCGAACGACTCCCTGGAAAAAATGTCGGATGGCTTGATGCCGCGGCGGAGCATTTCGATGACGGCGGCGCCGGCGTTGCGGCAGTCGTCTTTCTTGTGCTGCGAGACGGCGGCCTGCGCGGAGCTGTTCGGCAGGCTGAAGCCCATGGCCTCGATCGCGGAGGCCATCGTGTTCGCCGTATACATGCCGCCGCAGGAGCCGGGGCCGGGGATGGCGCAGCTCTCGACGGCGTGCGCTTCGGTGTCGGAAATTTTGCCCGCGGCCTGCTGGCCCACCGCTTCGAAAACGGAAACGACATCGAGATTGCGGCCGTTCAGGCAGCCGGGAAGAATCGTGCCGCCGTAGACGAATACGGCGGGCCGGTCGAGCCGCGCGATGGCGATCATGCAGCCGGGCATGTTCTTGTCGCAGCCGCCGATGGCGACGAATCCGTCGTAGCTCTGGCAGCCGATGACCGTCTCGATGGAATCGGCGATGACCTCGCGCGAGACGAGCGAGTATTTCATGCCTTCGGTGCCCATCGAGATGCCGTCGGAAATGGTGATGGTATTGAAGATGGTGGCCTTGCCCTTGGCCGCGTCGATGCCGAGGGCGGCCTCGCGGGCGAGGAGGTCGATGTGCATGTTGCAGGGCGTGACCATGCTCCAGGTCGAGGCGACGCCGATCTGCGGTTTCGCGAAGTCCTTGTCGGTGAATCCGACCGGATAAAGCATGGCGCGGCTCGGGGCGCGATGAGGCCCGTCGAGCACGAGAGAGGAGTGCGGGCGAAGGTTGGGGCGTTTCGACTTCATAGGAGCGGACAAAGCTAACGGGTCGACACGGGGAGGGGAAGTGCCGGATTTGGTGAAACTTATTGCGCGAGGGCGCCGGCCCGGGCGCGCACGGTGGCGGCGGCGGTGGTGAGATCGAGGCGCTGTTGCTCGGAAAGCGACGGGTCTTTCAGGGCCAGCTCGAGCTGGAGCAGCGCGGGTCGGGCGAGGCCGGTGTGGGCGTAGCTCTGGCCGAGATAGACGCGGTAGTCGGTGGCGGGGAGGTTTTGTTTTTCCGCGAGCTTGATGAGCTGCTCGAGGGATTCCTGTTCCGCGCTGTAGGCGTGGGCGGCGCTGGCCATTCTGGCGTGGAGGAAAAGAATGTTCATGTCGTCGGCGGGCGCGCGGTTTTTCAGCTCGGTCGCGACTTTCCACGCCTCGTCTTTCGCCCCGGCGGCGGCGAAGGTGCGGGCGGTGACTTCCAGCGCGGCGAGGTCGTGAGGGCTGAGCTCGAGGGCGCGCGAGGTGTATTGCAGCGCCTCGGAATAGTGCTTGCGCGACAGCGCGAGCGCGGCGGCGCGGACCTGCACGGACGGCTCCCGCGGGGCGCATTTCAAGGCGGCATCGAGATATTCCCTGGCCGGTGAATTCTGACCGGCCGCGTCGAGGAGGAGAGCCATTTGGGAAAGGTAAATGCCGCGCTGATCGGCGTTTTCGAACTTTGGAGAAATCGAATCGATGGACGGCGGTGCGTAAGGAGTCTGAGTTCCGCGCACGTAGAGCACGCCCCAATTATCCACTCGCGCGAGGCGGAAGTCGGGCGACTCGGCGAGGTGATTCAGCAGCGGGAGGAACTCGTCGAGTTGCCCGGCGAGGAGCACGGCGTCGAAACGCTCGCGGCGATCCCGTTTGCGCCAGAGCGAGGGTTTTTGCACCGCGGCGGCATCGTCGGGGGACGCGATGACGAGGGGCAGCTTTTCAAAAGCGGGCCGCGCGCGGGGATTGACGAAAATCTTTTTCAAGCCGTGCGAAGCGGCGTCCCGCGCGAGTTCCGACGGAGATTCCAGGCGCGCATCCCGCGGCTCGGATTTCCGGCAGCCAGCCGCGAGAGTCGCGAGGGCAAGGGCGAGGCAAAAACGGCAACAAAGACGCATGGAGAGTCAGAGGGTAAGGGCAGGCTCGCAAAAAATCAAAACCGCTGCGAGAGTGGCCGCAACCTCTTCGAACATGAAACGATTTCTTGCCGCCGCCTTCGCATTGATTGGCATGAACCTCCACGCCGATCCGCTCGCCGTGGGCGCCGCCGCGCCGGACATCACCGCGCCTGATGAAAACGGCAAGCCGGTGAAATTTTCCGACGTGTATGCGAAGGGAATGGTGCTCGTTTATTTTTACCCGAAGGCCGGCACGAGCGGCTGCACGGCCCAGGCCTGCTCGCTGCGCGATGCGATCGTGGACCTGAAGGATGTCGGCATCACGATTCTCGGGGTGAGCCACGACACGCCCGCGCAGCAGCTGGCCTTCCAGAAAAAGTATCAGCTGCCCTTCACGTTGATCGCGGATGCGGATGGCAAGGTGATCAAGGCCTTTGGCGTGCCCACCTATCCGGGCGGGATGGCGCACCGGCAGTCCTTTATCGTCAAGGATGGAAAAATCGCGTGGCGCTCGCTCAACGCGCAGACGAAGACGCACGCGCAGGAAGTGAAGGACGCGGTCGCGTCGCTGAAATAAGCTGGGTTGGCTGGGACTCGAACCCAGAACCAATACCTTAAAAGGGTACTGCTCTACCATTGAGCTACCAACCCGTGCAGGTCCGCTTGTTTAGCGGGGACGCAAGCTAACGACGCCGGGGAAACGACGCAAGCGCGGTTTTTTTGAATTACTGGCTGCCGATGCCAGCCACGTTCATTTGCATCGCGTAGAGTCCCTTGCTTGCGGTGATGAACAGGGTCTTGCGGTCCTTTCCTCCGAAGCAAACATTCCCCGTCCACGCCTCGCCGGGCACATCGATCTGCTCGATCTTCTTGCCCGCCGCGTCGAAGACAGTCACGCCCTTCGTGGTGAGATAGACGTTCCCCTGGGCGTCGAGGGTCATGCCGTCGGATCCCATTTCGCAAAACAGCGTCTTGTCCGTCAGCGAGCCGTCGGGCTGAGTTTGGTAGCGGTAGGTTTTGTGCGCGCCGAGATCGGCGATGTAAAGCGTCTTGCCGTCCGCCGAACCAATGAGGCCGTTGGGCTGTTCGAGATCTTCCGCGACGCGAATGAGACGCTGGTGATCGGGCGTCAAAAAATAGACGCACTGTTTGTCCTGCGGGGCGGAATGATGACTCCAGTAATCGCGCTGGTAATAGGGGTCGGAGAAATACAGGCCGCCATCGGGGCGTATCCAGACATCGTTCGGGCCGTTCATCAATTTCCCCTTGTAGTCCTTGAGCACGACCTCGATCTTCCTGGCCGAATCGATGCGCCAGAGTTCATTTTTTCCGTCCGCGCAGGCCCAAAGATTCCCGGCCTTGTCGAAGCACAGGCCGTTGGCGCGGCCGGCGGGCTCGAGGAAAGTCGTGAGCTTTCCCTCGGTGCTCCATTTGAGAATGCGATCATTCGGCTGGTCGCTGAAATAGACATTCCCCTCGGAGTCGCTCGCGGCGCCTTCCGTGAAGCGAAAATCTCCGCCGAGTTTTTGCAAGGTCGCTCCCGGTGCGATGATCCGGCTCTGCACCGCGGCGAGGGGAAAGACCGCCGCCGAGACGATGGCAAGGAGGGAGAGTTTCATGGCCGCGAAGTCTGGCAAGAGCGCGCGAGCGGTGTCACGCCTCGAAGCTGTGCAGCCACCAGCGCGAAGTGACGCGGCTGCGGCCGAAGGTGCGTTGGAAGTAAATCCGCGCCACGGTGCCGTCCCCGGTGCGAATCCGATAGACGTGTTTCCGCACGTAGCGTTCGCCGCTGCCATGCTTGCAATCGCCAAACTCCTTCCCGCGCTCCAGCACCTCGGCGACCACGATCTCACGCTGGCCCCAGCGAAATTTTGCAGGCAGGCCGGGTTCGCCCGTGGCCATTTCCGACACATTGAAACTGCGATCCGGCACGAGCGGAGCGCTGATGAATCGCGCGATCATTCCCCGCCCTCGCAGGAGCCGATCCTGCCGGGCGGGATCCTGGTCGGCTCGACGTCGAATGGATGGCTGCCGCCCCGGGCGCGGGTGCTCTTGATTCCGCCACGCGCGAGCGGCATGTGGCGGCGACGGATTTCGGAAATGCCTTTCGGCGAGACGCGGTGTTCTCCGGCCGGCGAGGTTTCGGGCACGACTTTCATAAAGGTGGCTTTTGAAGCTGCCACTCATCACAGCACGCGCGAGCGGAAAAGCAATTAACGAACCCGCTCCGCGCCTTGCTCGACCGGCCCGTTCCGAGTGGAAAAATGACAGGCGGATTCCCTGCTGGTGTCAGCGCTGCGAGAGCGCCTTGAATGTCCAGGTGATCGGGCGCGTGAGGGCGCTCGTCGAGAGGGTCTGAACGACGATGAGCTGCGTGCCGCGAGGGCGTTTTTTAAGGCGGAGAAGGAGCGTGCCTTTTCCCGTGGTGGTGCCAAAGACAAATGGAACATCCGCGGTGATTTTCCGTGGAGAAGAGGCGTAGGTCCCTTTGGCGCCCCGCCCGTCATCGAGAGCTGGTGCGACATTCGTGAGAACCGCGATGTTTTTTGGCTTGAAAATGCAGCCTGTGGAAAAGGACCGCAGCGCGCCTTTGAACTTGATCGTTCCGGAAATTCTCAGCCGGGCTTTCACGCCTGTGGTCGCAATGATGAATCGAATTTTCACCTTGCCGGTGACGCTCGTGCCGCCGCCGTCCGTGATCTTCACGGTTCCATGCCTGAGGTATTCCCCTTTGAAATTGGCGAAGGCGCCAACCTCCTGGCCACGCAGCGGAGACGCAACGAGGGCAACGGCGGCGAGCAACGCAAAAAGTGGGGCGAATTTCCTCATGAGCGGCGTGAAGCTACGCGAGGCTTTTCCCGATCTCAAGCCGCGGAATCATGAATGAATGCCCATGCAAAGTGTCGTTATTTGCATGTGACAATTTTGACACATGGCGAAGGTTGCCTCGTTCCTCGGGCGACCCTTTAAGGTGCCGGTTGATCATGACCGCAAGCAGGCAATTCACCGGGTGGCTCGCCGCCGGTATCGGGGCGTTGGCGCTGGCCGCGTTTTTGCTCTCGGCAATTTCCATCTGGTTGAATGCGGTGTCGCTTACGGCGATTGGCCGGTCGCAGCCGGCCGCGCCTTCAATGCGATGGAGCGAGATTGAGGCACGGGATGATGCCACCTTTGCGGCGAACTTGCATGCTATCGGCTGTCCGGAGAAGACCGTTGCCGTCCTTCTGAACGCGCGATCCCGATCCGCGGCCCGGGGCGACGAAGTCCCCGCCGGGGAATCGCGGGCCGATGTGTCATCCGACGCCGCCCCTCGACGGCCCGGAATGGCCGCGTGGCAAGCCGCCCCCTTCGCGACTCCCGCCGCGGCGCCGCCCGGCGCCTCCATTGCGGCTCCGTCGGCTGTTCCGCAATCGTCTTCGGCTTCCACCGCCGTCGTCGAGCAGACCCGGACCGAGGCCGTCCCGGCAACAGGAGAGCTGCCTCGCGTGGCGAGCGGCGAAAATTCATCGGCGTCGCCAGTTCCGCGCTCCCGACAAGCCCCGATGAGCGGAGGGGCCGTTGCGAGGAGGTCGGGGACTCCCTCCAGTTCGATCACGCAGGCGACGACTTCGGAAGAGTCGTTGAATAACGGTTCCGCGGCGTCCGAAAAGGTCATCGTCGCGCCGGATGCCGATGTCGCGATTCCGGCGGCGTTCCAATCGCCGGGGTCGGATGTCCAGCTGACCGAGCAGCAGAAGGCACAGCAGGACGCATTGCAACAGGAGTTCGCCGATGCCGTTCAGAAAAATCAGGATCCGTCCAAGCCTGTGCCGGCCAGCGAATGGCAGACCGCGCAGATGGAAAACGACCAACGATTCAAGCTGCTTTTTGGCTATCAAGCATTTCTTCAGCGAGAGCAGCGGGGCAACCTCCACCTCAATAATAGCGACAATTGAAGGGCATCCTCTCGGGGTGTTTCGGGTTTGAGAAGATTGGTGCAAAGCCCGCGTGCGGCGCATTGGCGCGCTCCGAAAGGCAGTGATCGCCAATGTGACGAAAAGTTTACGAGGGACCCATTGTCCGGCCTCGGATGGCCTCTTATTACGGACGCCTCCTGCATGCATGAAGCACAAGGACAAAAAAACAGAAAAACCAATGACTATTAAAAACCTTGGAGTCGCAGCGGCTCTGGCTCTGGGCGGATGGGCTTGCCTCACTCCCGCGGCCGACGCTGCCACACTCAATTACGCGGAGGGTGATCTGCTCATGGGATTTTATTCTCCAAGCGAAACGACGAGCTACGTGATCGATCTGGGGGCCGCCTCCGGATATCGCGATGGGACGGTAAGCGGCCCTCTCAACCTCGGCAACATCTTCGCCGATTTGAACACCGTCTTCGGGACGGAATGGCAGACTCGGGACGATTTATATTGGGGCGTTTTCGGCGGCACCTATACGGGCACCGTGAACGGCGACTCGCCAAACACGCTGTATGCCTCCCGGGCTTTTGCTTCGGCCTACGAAATCGCGTCGAACTCCTCGCAGGCGCAACCCGCCAGCAAGATCGTCAACGGATTAGGCTTCAACGCGAAGCAGCTGGACACCGTGAGCGTGAACAGTTCCGTCGCCATCAAGCAGATCGACTCCACCCACCCGAACCAGTTTCAGGATTACCAGCAAAATCCAAACAGTAGCTTCAGCTATTTCAACGGTGCGATGAGCACTTTCGCGGATGGCACGGAGGGCAGCGCGCTCTATCTGTATCGCATGCCGACGCCTGCTTTCGGAGGCACACTGGGTGCGGAGGGATCGCTGGAAGGCGTCTTCACCATCTCGGACACGGGTATTGTGAGTTTCAGCGCAAGCCCGGTTCCCGAGCCTGCAACCGTCGCGCTTCTTGCGATCGGAGGCCTCTTCATTCTGCTTCGAGTGCGCCGGAAAATGTCCGCGGCGCGAGTTTCCTAATCTGTTTCCCGATACCAACATCTCACCACCATCCATCCAAAAAAACATGAAAATGCTCACTAAACTTCTGATGGCAGGCCTCGTCCTGGCGTCAGTCAATCTGGCTTCCGCCGTTACGATTAAAATCACGGGTTCGACCGCTTATCGCGGCCCCACCCATAGCGCGATCTTAAAACTTCTCGATTCCACATCCAATGGAACCACGGTGTCCGTGGCTTCCGGCGCGAGTTTCGCTTATTCCGGGTCTGCTAGTGCTGGCCTCGGCAAGGCAAACGTCGCGATCTTCAAGGGCACCTTCGGTGGCAACCCTGTCATCATAAAGTGCGCGTGGTCCGGTTCCGTGGGCGGTGTTCAAACCGTCGCGGGCAGCTTAAACGTGAACTTCCCGCTCGATGGCGTGGTGACTTCGGCTGGCGCTGGAACCAGTGACATCACGGATACGACCGCGAATGGCGCGGCCTCGGCTGACTTGTCAGTTCCTGATATCGCAATGTCGGACACCTACCAGTCCTCCACGGTGTTCAACAACACGTTCGGCAGCCCCGCGCACGCCTATGCCAATCTTGAAGACAAGAAAGTGGGCATCGTGCCATTCAAATGGGTGGCCAGTGCGGCGGCTCCCGGCGGTCAATTGGGACTCAATATGACGCCCCAGCTCGCTCAATCCACCTTTGTGGGCCTTGGTTCCGTCCCGCTGGCTCTCTATACAGGGGCCAATAGTGATCACGCGACGATTGTCTATGCGACGGGCCGCGACGCGGATTCCGGCACCCGCCTTACCGCCTTCGCGGAGACGGGCATCGGCGTGAACACCCCGGTGAATCAGTATGACATTTCGACAGGCGCTCCTTATGTGGCCAAGCCCATC
This sequence comes from Chthoniobacterales bacterium, assembly GCA_015655545.1. Taxonomy (GTDB): domain Bacteria; phylum Verrucomicrobiota; class Verrucomicrobiia; order Chthoniobacterales; family JAATET01; genus JAATET01. The sequence continues at coordinate 19,329 of JAATET010000087.1, forward strand.
AATGGCGTTAGTTATGCGGCTGGAAACGGCGGCGAATCGAGCGGAGGCAATCTTGCCACCAAGCTGATCGCCGCGACGTCGACGGTCTACGTGACTTACTTCAGCACCGGCGACGCCGCCACGGCGATCACTGGCGGCGCGAAGGAAATGACGTATAACGGCGTCACCTACAGCGATGCGGCAGTCAAGGAAGGCAAATACACCTTCTGGTCCTACGAGCACCTCATGTATCGGCCGGAACTCACCGGAGTGTCTCTCTCGTTCGCGACCTCCCTCGTGACAAAGATCTCCACCGACACCGCCACGCTGAAGGATTCCGAAATGCAGGTTCAGCGCGCCACCGACGGCGCTCCCGTGACGGCGAAATATTACTAGAACTTTCGCCAGCGATCGTTTCCTGATCGCCAAACGGTTCTTCAGCGGCGCCACCCCGAGGCTCGGGGTGGCGTTTGCGTTTCCATAGCCATTGCCACTTGAGGAAAGTTTTGAGGTTTATGGGGCCGGTTGGCAGCGTTGACGGCAGCGGAATTGACCGGACTTAACTATCGGACGGTGGATTGCAGCGTCGGCGTATTTAATGGCTCCGAAGGCGCGCATCCGGGCTTGACGGTAATTGAATATCAATTAAAAAGGTCGTCATTACACATGTCACGGAATCGTCACAATTTTTGACATCGTTCCCTTGCCGTCTCGGTGTAGGAATTCGCGGCTCTTCCGCAGCTTCATAAACAGAGTGATTACCGATGTGCGCCTTTCGAAAATGGCAGGCTCTTCCGGAGGCGTTCTTGCCTTGTTCGGACGGGCCTTGCTGTTGACTGGAATGGTCTCGGAATTTTTCTTCACGGCCTCCCCGGCCGCATGGAGCGCGGAAGCCGCGGCTCCGACTGCCAGCCAGGCGGCCAGCGAAACATCGCAGGCGTCGGGACCTGCCGGTTCCGGGGACTCCCTCTTCATTCGCGAGTTTCGGGTCAAAGGCGCGAAGAAATTGCCGCCGGGCACGGTGGAGGAAGCGGTCTATCCTTATCTGGGGCCGGGCCGCACCGCGGACGATGTGGAGCAGGCGCGCGCCGCGCTGGAAAAAGTTTATCAGGATCAAGGATACCAGACCGTTTCAGTCGATATTCCCCAGCAGGAACCGCGGGGCGGGGTGGTGTTTTTGCAGGTGAGCGAAAACACGGTCGGCCGCCTGCGGGTCAAGGGCTCCCGCTACTTCTCGCTCGATCAGATCAGAAACGGCGTGCCGTCCCTCGCGGAGGGGAAAGTGCCCAATTTCAACGACGTGGCGCGGGAAATCGTCTCCCTCAACCAAATGGCGGACCGCCGCATCACCCCGACGCTGCGCCCGGGCGTGGAGCCGGGCACGGTGGACGTGGATTTGAACGTGAAGGACACGTTCCCGCTGCACGGCAGCGTCGAGCTCAACAACCGCTACAGCGCGAACACCACGCCGCTGCGCCTCAACGGTTCCGTGAGCTATACGAACCTCTGGCAGCTCGGCCACACGGTCGGATTCAGCTTCCAGATCGCGCCGCAAAACGTGGACGACGCCCTGGTTTTCTCCGGCTACTACATTGCGCGCATTCCCGGAGTCGATTGGGTGAGCTTCATGCTGCAGGGCACGCGGCAGAACAGCAACGTCTCCACGCTCGGCGGCGGCGCGGTCGCGGGCAATGGCGAGATTCTCGGCGGACGCGTGCTCTTCACGCTGCCGGCGCCGAATACGAAAGGCTTCTACCACTCGCTCAGCGTCGGGCTCGACTACAAGCACTTCGATCAGGATCTCACGCTCGGCGGCGAGCTTACCGGTTCGCCGATCACCTACTGGCCATTCTCGATCGACTACAACGCCGCGCTGGCTGGGGATAATTCCACCACCGAGGTCAACGGCGGCATCGTCTTCGGCACGGCCGGGCTCGGCAGCGACACCGTGGAGTTCGACAACCGCCGCTACAACGCCGACAGCAGCTTCCTTTATTTTCGCGGCGACATCGCGCACACGCACGACCTGCCGCTCGGCTTCCAGATCTACGGCCAGGTGCAGGGACAGGTGGCCACCGAACCGCTCGTGGACAGCGAACAATTTTCCGGCGGCGGCCTCGACACCGTGCGCGGCTATCTCGAGTCCGAGGTGCTGGGCGACAACGCGCTCATCGGTTCGCTCGAGCTGCGCAGCCCGTCGTTGCCGAAGGTCGCGAAGATCGACGAGTGGCGTGTCTACGGCTTCCTCGAAGGTGGCTCGCTCACGCTCAACGACCCGCTGCCCGAGCAGCAGTCGCGGTTCGACCTCGCCAGCATCGGCGCGGGCAGCCGCCTGCGTTTTCTCAATTACCTCAACGGCTCGCTCGACGCGGGTATCCCGCTCATCAGCCAATCCTCGAGCCCCGCGGGCGAAGTGCGACTGACCTTCCGAATCTGGGGCGAATTTTAAACATGCGAACACCAACCTATCTTCGACTCTTTATCGCGGTCACCTTGCTGCTGGGCGTGAATGGCACCGCCCGCGCGTGGTGGAATAGCGACTGGACCATCCGTAAAAAAATCACCGTCGATACCGGCGCGGAAGGCGGCGCGATCAGCGGCCCCATCGGCACCGGCGCGGTGCTCGTGCGCTTGCACGACGGGAATTTTCAATTTGCCTCCGCGAAGGAAGACGGCGCCGACATCCGCTTCGTCGCCGCCGACGACAAGACGCCGCTGGCCTACCACGTCGAGAAATACGACTCGCTGCTCAACGAGGCGTTCGTGTGGGTGAAAGTGCCCGATCTCAAGCCCGACGCGCAGACGACTTTCTGGCTCTACTACGGCAACCAGGGCGAAAAAGCGCAGCGCGCCGACAACGCGAAAGGCACCTACGACGGGGACACGCTGGCCGTTTATCATTTTGGCGAACACGGCACCGCGCCGGCGGATTCCAGCGCCCTCGCGAACAACGCGGAAAACGCCGGCACCGCGAGCGACGGCGCGATCATCGGCTCCGGCCTGCGGCTCGATGGCAAGGCCACGGTCAAGATTCCGGCCTCCGCCTCGCTCAATTGGAACGACCGCGACGAGCTCACGTGGTCCGCGTGGATCAAGGCCGCCGCGCTGCAAGCGAACGCCGTCATCTTCAGCCGCCGCGAGGGAGCGAACGCCCTGGTCATCGGCCTCGACAATGGCATTCCCTATGTCGAAGTGAATGGCCAGCGCAGTCCGGCCGGCGCGCCGATCTCCGCGGGAACGTGGAAGCATCTCGCCGTCGTTGCCGACGAGTCGAAGGTCACGCTCTATCTCGACGGCGCAGTTTACGCGACGCTTCCCGCGACGCTTCCAGCCTTGAAGAGCGAGTCCGTGCTCGGGGAGAGCTTCGCCGGCGAGATCGACGAACTCGAAATCTCCCGCGTCGCGCGCCCCGCGGGATTCATCAAGCTCGCGGCCTTCGGCCAGGGTCCGGAAGGCGCGGCGAAGCTGCTCAAGGAGGGCGAGGACGAAGCCGCCGCCGGATGGCTCAGCGGCAGCTTCGGGCTCTTCGGCACGCTGCTCAAGGCGGTCACGATCGACGGCTGGGTCGTTATCGGCGCGCTCGCGATCATGGCCGTCATCACCTGGATCGTGATGGTCACGAAATTTTTCTACCTGCGGAAAATCGAGAAAGGCACCGCCGAGTTCGTCGGGGAGTGGAGCCGCGTTTCCAGCGACCTCACGCAGCTTGACCAGGAGGAGGGCGTGAAGATCGGCGCGCGCGACGAAGACGAGGAGCCCGACGCCCTCCACGGCTCGCCGATCTACCGCATCTACCACATCGGCTCCGAGGAGATCGCCAAGCGCTTCGCCGCCGGGAAAAAAGGCATCGGCCCGCGCGCCTTGCAGGCTATCCGCGCGAGTCTCGACGGAGGCATGGCCCGCGAGAGCCAGAGGCTGAACGCGCACATGGTCTTTCTCACCATCGCCATCGCGGGCGGTCCATTCATGGGCCTGCTCGGCACGGTCATCGGAGTCATGATCACCTTCGCGGAGATCGCCGCCTCGGGCGAAGTGAACATCAACGCCATCGCGCCCGGTATCGCCGCCGCGCTCATTGCCACCGTCGCCGGCCTCGTCGTCGCGATTCCGGCGCTCTTCGGCTACAATTACCTCGTTTCGAAAATCAAGGAAGTGACGATCACCTCGCAGGTGTTCATCGACGAGTTCGTCACCAAAATGGCGGAGTTTTATCCGTCCACGGAATAGCTCGCCATGTCACTCAAAGCGGATTCCGAAGGCAAAACGTATGACGACATCAACGTCACGCCGATGGTCGATCTCTACCTCGTGCTCCTGCTCATCTTCATCATCATGACGACGGCCGGCATCCAGGGCGTGAAGGTCAATCTGCCCAAGGCGAGCAACACGCCGAGCCTCGCCAAGCCGAAGATGAAAGCGATCACGGTGAACAACGAGGGCAAGGTTTTCCTCGACACCTTCCCCGTTTCGCTCGCCGAGCTCGAGACGAAGCTGCAGGCCGCGAAGGCCGCTGTTCCGGACCTGCCCGTCGTGATCAAGGGCGACAGCCTCACGCAATACCAGGGCATCATGGACGTGCTGAACGTCGTCGGGAAAGTCGGCATCACACAGGTCGGCCTCGCCACCAAGACCAGGGACAAATGACCGCCTTGCAAATGAGCGCCCGTAAAAAACGCACGGCCTGGCAGCGGCATCGCATCGCGATCATCCTCGGCGCCGTCGTGCTCGTTGCGGCCGTGACGATGGTGATCAAGTTCGCGTTGAACTCGAAGTCCTCGACGCACAAGCCGCCGAATATCATGGCGATCCAGCTGCCGAAGCCGCCTCCGCCACCCCCGCCGCCCACGCCTCCGCCACCACCCACTCCGCCGCCGCCGGAGGAGAAAATGATTCCTCAGGAAGTCGTGAAAGAGGAGCCGAAGCCTGTCGAGAAACCACCGGAAGCCCCCGCGCTCGGCTCCGCGATCAAAGGGGATGGCAACGACGGGTTTGGTCTCGCCGGCGATGGCAACGGCCGCATCGGCTCCCTCGGCGGCAACGGCGGAGGCAATCGCAGCAAGTGGGGGTGGTATGCCAGCCAGGTGCAGACGCGCGTCGCCGCCGCGTTGCGCGCGCACAAGCTCACCCGCAGTGCCGCGCTCGGCGTCGAGGTGCGCGTCTGGGCGGATTCCACCGGTCGCATCGTGAAGGTCGCGCTTTCCGGATCATCCGGAAACACCGCCATCGACACCGCCCTCAAAAACGAAATCCTCAACGGCCTTCAGCTCGAGCAGGCCCCGCCCGAGGGCATGCCCATGCCCATCGTCATGCGCATCAATGCCAAGCGCCCTCTTTAATTTATGTTCCGATTTCTTCTTCTCTTTCTTTTTCTTTCGACTTCGCTGCCCGCGCAGGAGCAACTCGCCGCCGCGGAGCCGGCCGCTGCCGAAGAAGCCGCAACCAAGGCCGCTGACGCGAAGATCGCGCCCGTCTCCAGCGAGGCGATCGATCCGACCGCCGCCACGACGGCTCCGCCTTTGCCCTCCGAGCCGGGATTGTCCGAAGGCGCTCCGGTCACGAGCTCCGCCGCGCCGAGCCCATCGCAAAACGTCACGATCAACCTCATCAACCGCCTCGTGCAGCGCGGCGTGCTGACGAAGGAAGACGCTGCCGAGTTGATCCAGCAGGCCGAGGCCGATGCGCAGCTCGCGCAAGCGCAGGTTTCCGCGACTCAAAGCGCCGTCGCGCAGGCTCAGGCCGCCGCCCAACAAGCGATCGCCCAGACTCCGCCGCCCGCCGAGGACGATGGCTCGGTGCGCGTGACCTACGTGCCGCAGATCGTGAAATCGGAGATCACCTCGCAGGTGAAAGACGAGGTCATGGCGCAAGCCCGCGAGGAAGGCTGGGCCGCGCCGAAGCTCATTCCAGGCTGGCTGGCGAACTTCAAACCCTTTGCCGATACCCGCGTGCGCTTCGAGATCGACAACTTTCCGAGCGGCAACGACAACACCGGCGCTTTTCCGAATTTCAACGCCATCAACACCGGCGCACCGTTCAACGTCGCCGGCAGCGAATTCTCCCCGCAGCTCAACGTGGACCAAAACCGCAACCGCATGCGCCTGCGCGCGCGCTTCGGCGCCGACTTGAATCTCGGGCAGGGCTTCACCTCCGGCATCCGCGTCGCGACCGGCCAGGACAACTCGCCGACCTCGACGAACCAAAGCATGGGCCTGCCTTATCAAGGCCAGGGCGGCAACTTCAGCAAATACGCCATCTGGCTCGACCGCGCGTTCATCAAGTACGAAGTCGGCGGCCTGCCGACCAAAAATCTCGCGCTTACGGTCGGCCGTTTCGATAATCCGTTCTTCACCGTCTCGAATGTCATGTGGGACGACGACATCGGCTTCGACGGCATCGCGCTCCAGGCCAAATACGAGGTCGTGCGCGGCGTGACGCCCTTCGTGACCGGCGGCGCCTTCCCGGTTTACAACACCGATTTCAACTTCTCGTCGAATCAGCCCGCGAAATTCAAGAGCTACGACAAGTGGCTCTACGCCATCCAGGGCGGCATCGATTGGAAGATCAACAAGGACTTCGAGTTCAAGACCGCGCTCGGCTACTTCTACTTCCAGAACGTGGAGGGCAAACTCAGCTCGCCCTACACGCCGCTCACGCAAAACGACGCCGGCGATACGGATGCCAGCCGCCCGTCATTCGCGCAAAAGGGCAACACCTACATGGCGCTGCGCAACATCGTGCCGGACGCGAGCAACGACTTCGGCACGACGAACCAGTGGCAGTATTTCGGACTTGCGACGCCGTTCCACAATGTCGATTTCGTCGCGCGCCTCGACTACAAGCACTTCGAGCCGTTCATCCTCTCGATCATGGGCGAGTGGATACAGAACACCGCCTTCAACGCGGGCGCGGTCGGTGCCAAGGCCGTCAACAACCGCGGCGCGAACGACGACGACCTCTCCGACTCGATCGGCGGGTTCGCGGGCGGCGGCACCGCCTGGACGATCCAGGGCCTGGCCGGCACCGAGACGCTCACGAAGCGCTGGGATTGGAACCTTATCGCCGGCTACCGCTACGTGGAATCCGACGCCGTCATCGACGGATTCACCGACTCCGACTTCGGCGGCGGCGGCACGAATTTGAAAGGCTGGAGCGTGGGCGGAAACCTCGCCGTCGGCAACAATGTCTGGCTCGGCGTGCGCTACATGGCCGGCGAGAGCATCGCCGGTCCTCCCTACAAGGAAAACATCGTCCAGTTCGACATCAACGCTAGGTTTTAAGCTCATGAAATTCGAAATTCGAAATGCGGAATGCGGAATAAAAAAGGCGCTCGCGCGCAGCTTCCTCATCCTTCTGCCTTCTGCCTTCTTCCTTCTTCCTTCCGTCCGCGCAGCGGACGAAGACCCGCAGGTCGCCATCAACGCCCGTCTCCGCGAAGGCCTGCGCAACACCATGCTCCAGCTCCAGACCGCGCAAGGCCAGGTCGCGACGCTTACCGCGACGCAGACCGAGAACGAAGCGAAGATCAAGGACCTCACCGCGAAGCTCGATCAGCTCACGAGGCGCGCTTCCGATGACAAGCTCGCGTCCGACAAAAGCATCGCCGACCTCAAGGAACAAGTCGCCGCGCAGGACGCGCGCAACGCCCGCCAGGTCGAGGCGCTTGGCAAATGGAAGACGGCCTACAACAATCTCGTGGATCAGGCCCGCGCGATCGACGCCAAGCGCGCCGAGCTCGCCGCCGCAAAGATCCAGCTCGACCGCAAGGTCGCCGAGCAGCAGCGGAAAAACTGGGAGATGTATGAGCTCGGGAAGGAAATCCTCAAGCGTTACGAGAACTTCGGCCTCAACGGCGCGATCCTGAATCGCGAGCCGTTCACCGGCATCGCGAAGGTGAAGTTCGAGAATTACATCCAGGACAAGTCCGACCAGCTCACGGACAACAAAGTCAAGCCGTAGCGCTTGGCGGGCAGGTGGCGGCTGGGCTCAGCCGCCCGGCTTTCGTCCAATTGTGACGAAAAGTTCACGGACGGCTGATTGTTCCGTCCACGGGCACGTTTTACGAGAGGAGGCTGCCCAATCCTTCCGTCGTTCAGCGTGCCATGCCTTTTGTGAAACTTTCCGGTTCAGCCGGATGCTGCCGACGTGCTTTGCTCCTTGTTTTCGCGGGAGTTTTCGTGTCCGGAAATCCGGCGGATGCGGGTGACATCCTGCGCGGGGGCGCGGGGATGTCGGCGACGCGCAGAAATGCTTCTGCGGGCGTGAATGCCGGCGCCGATGCCGCGGCGAAATTGCAGGCCAACGCGAAGGATCGGCTGACCCGCACCACGCAGGCTCTGGATGCGGTGAAGGCCATGCAGGCTGCGGCGCGCAAGGCCGCAAATGCCGTCCGCACCGAGCGCGTGGCCGATCCGAGCCGTCCGGGAAAGTTTCTCCCGCGCGTGAAGGATGGCCTCGGCAAAAACGGCCTGCAAATCGACTCGCTTGTCCCGAAGAATCTGCGCAAGCCGAAGCCCGGCGAAGACCCTTCGCTCTGGGTCGGCGCGAAGCTGCCCACACAGACGAGCGGCACGGGCGGCCAGAAAAACGTGACCATCGTCCAGACGGAAGAGCAGGCGCTCCTCAACTGGAAGACCTTCAACGTCGGTAAAAAGACCGCGCTTTATTTCGATCAGACCGCGGGCGGCTCCGACAAGGGCAAGTGGGTCGCCTTCAACAAAGTCAACGATCCCGCCGGCCGGCCCTCGCAAATCCTCGGTTCGATCAAGGCCGACGGTCAGGTTTACGTGATCAACCAGAACGGCATCATTTTCGGCGGCGCCAGCCAGGTGAACGTTCACACTCTCGTGGCCTCGGGCCTGCCCATCAACGACGGCCTCGTCGCCCGCGGCCTGCTCAATAATCCCGCCGCGGAATTCCTTTTCTCCGCCCTCGCTTTGGACACTTTCGACCTTGCTGTCGCGCCGAAGACTTTGACCCGGATCGCGGACCCGGACAGCGTGCCGCACATTACCTACATTGACGCTGGCGACGTGGAGCAAACGCTCGATCCCAAGCGCGACTATACCATCACCATCGGCCCTGATCGAAGATCGACGGTCAATTTTACCCCCGCGGGAGTGGCCAAGCTCGCGAAGGCGAAAAGCGACTCGAGCCTTGCGGCAAGCTACGTCCGCACCAACGGCAACGTCACCGTCGAACCCGGCGCCCAGCTTGGCAGCCCGACTTCCGCGGAACACGTCGGCGGTCGCGTCATGCTTGTCGGCACCAATGTCAAGAACGCGGGAACGATCGCCACCCCCGACGGACAGACGATCCTCGCGGCGGGTCTCCAGGTCGGAATCGACGCTCACGCGAGCAGCGATCCGAGCCTGCGCGGTCTCGATGTGTATGTGGGCGCCGTCAGCGATCCCACCTTCGAGAAGAGCAAGCGCGCGGGCAGGGTCGCCAACAATGGCCTCATCGAGGCTCCTCATGCCAGCGTCATCATGACCGGAAAAAATGTGATACAGCGCGGCGTGATCGCGAGCAGCACGTCGATTTCGCTGAATGGCCGCATCGATCTGATCGCCAGCTATGACGCCGTCACCAACGGCGGATATGATGCCACGAAGCCGGACAACGGATCCCCGTTTGCGCTGAGATCGACAGGCAACATCACACTCGGCGACGGCAGCGTGATCCGCATCCTTCCGGAGGTGGACAACCCCGATACGGTCATCGGCCAGGCGCTTCCGCTTCTTTCCTCGGTGAAAATGCAGGGTCGCTTCGTGCATATGAAGGACGGGGCCGCCGTGCTCGCGCCAAATGCCACGGTGAACGTCGATGTCGGGAAATGGAATCTCCCGACAACCAGCTCAGCCAGCGAGCCGATGATCTCCACCTTCTATCATACGAGCGGACAGATCTACCTCGAGCCCGGCTCGCTGATCGACGTCGCCGGCACGACGGAAGCCGCCGCGCCGCTTTCTCAAAACATCATTACCGTGGAACTCCGCGGCGCGGAACTTTCCGATTCTCCGCTGCAGCGCGCCGGTCTTCTGCGCGGGCCGGAGATCACGGTCGATCTTCGTGACAAGGGCACGTTCTCCGACGGACGCACCTGGCTCGGCACACCGCTGGCGGACCTCAATGGCTTCGCGGATTTGATCGAGCATACCGCGGCGGAACTCACCACCGCCGGCGGCACGGTCAACCTCCACGCCGGCGGCTCGGTTGTGCTCCAGCGCGGCTCCACCATCGATGTCTCGGGCGGCTGGGTGCGATACGAGGGCGGTCTCGTGCAGACCACGCGCGTGCTCGCCGGCGGGCAGCTCATCGACATCGCGGACGCCACTCCGGACCGGGTCTACGACGGAATTTACAATCCGAAGTTCACGCAGACGCATTCGAAATGGGGCCTGTCCAAGACCTACAGCCACCCGCTCGCGCTTTCGGGCGAGCATTACGAAAGCGGCTACATCGCCGGCCGGGATGGCGGCAGCATCTCCATCACCGCTCCGTCGATGGCGATCGACGGCAGGCTCGCCGGCAACACCACCGCGGGCACCCGGCAGTTGCGCAACTCCGCCGGCAACACGGAACTGCCGGCCTCCGGAAAGCTGGCGCTGACCTTCCAGTCGATAGATACCGTCACGCGGGGCGGCCTCCTCTTTCCGACGATCTCGCCCACGCCGCCAAAGATCGTCTTCAAACCCGTGTCCAGCCAGCGCGCGGCGGATGACTTCGCGCTCGATGAAGCCGGCGAGCCGCTGGCGCTTCGGCCTGACCGCGCGCACAAGCTTGTGCTTTCCTCCGATCTCATGAACTACGATGGCTTCGGTTCGCTCACGATCGACAACAGCGACGGGGACATCGTCGTCGCCAACGATGTCGCGATGACGACGCAGCCCGGCGGATCGATTGCGATGAAAGCCGCGAACATCGACATCCGCGGCGACTTGGCGGCTCCCGGCGGCAGCCTCGACTTCACGGCCTACGACTTTTCGCCCTACGAGGCGGCCATCCTTTCGAGCGCTTATGCCGCCGGATTGCCCGATTTCAAAAAGCCCCGCCCGAGCGCCGCGCGCGGGGCCTTTACGCTTGCCGGGAGCGGATCGCTCAGCACGGCCGGGCTCGTCGTGGACGACCGCTTTACCGCCGATTCGCCATATGAGCATCCCATCGCGAAAGACGCGGGATCGATTTCGATCCAGAGCTACAGCGCCGATCTCGAAAAGGGCGGCTTGATCGACGTCTCCGGCGGAATGGTGTTGAACGTGAAGAACCAGCCGTCCTACGGCAATGCGGGAAGCATTTCCATTCTCGCCGGTCAGGACGTGAACCTTGCGTCGCTCCTCGGAGGCGATCTCAAGCTCGCCTCCACGCTCAAGGGCTTTTCCGGAGCAAAAGGGGGCTCGCTCACGTTGCAGGCTCCGCTCATCCGCGTCGGCGAAGGCGCTGCCCGTCCGGGCGAATTCCGACTGTCGCCGGATTTCTTCGACAAGGGCGGCTTCAGCAGCTTCGCCCTGGTGGGAATTTCCGAAGTGCCAAAGCGGCCGAGTCCCTTCGTGCAGGACTCGGGCTTCAGCATCGAATCCGCCGTCGAGCCTGTGCCGCCGAATCGGTTTCTGGCCGGTCTTGTCATTGAACCCGACGTTACGATTGCGCCGAGTGTGAAAAGCTGGATGGTCGTGCCTGTCGCGGGAAGGCGGGACGAAGTCACCCTGCAGGAGACGCTGCTCCCGGAATCGCTTCGCTCTCCGGTGAGTCTTTCCTTCACGGCCAAGGGGGTGAGGGACGCCTTCAGCTCGCTTCCGATCGTCCGCGGTGATGTCGTGCTCGGGGAAGGGGCCGAAGTGCGGGCGGGGCCTTCGGGCCAGGTGTCATTTTCAGGTGAAACCGTCACCATGCTCGGCTCGGTCCATGCGCCGGGAGGAAGCATCGCCGTTTCGGGAGGCTCGAAGTTTGTGGACGTGGTGAAACCGGCGCCGCTTCACGCTCGCGCAACCGTTTACCTGGGGCCGTCGAGCCGTCTCGATACGGCGGGAACCACGGTCTTGAAACCGGATCCTTTCGGTCGTCGCATTGGATCTGTGCTTCCTGGCGGCAGCATCAGCATTTCCGGCAACATCGTCGCCGAGGCGGGCTCCGTGCTCGATGTCTCGGGCGCGACGGGATGGCTGGATATCGATCCGGCGACGATGGGATTGAACGCCCTGCTTGGCCATGGCGAAGCAACGCCGCTCGTGCCGGTCACGAGCGGATTGATGGGGCCGCTTTATAGCCGGCTTGTCGTGCCGATGCAGGTGGACAGCGACGGAGGCACGATCACGTTGAAAGGCTCGCAGGAACTCTTCGTCGACTCCACGCTGAAGGGCGCCGCCGGCGGCCCGACGGCTCTTGGCGGCAGCCTCTTTGTCTCTTCAGGGCTTTTTTATGCGGATCCGAATGCCGTGCCGACCCCGCTCGACGTCAACCTCGTCGTCAAGCAGAGCGGGCCGAGCTTTGCGCCGCTCGCCCTGAAGCCTGGCCGCAGCGGCATCGGGGAGGTGATGCAAGACTTCAAAGGAGATCCGATCAAGGAACGAGGCTATTTCACCGCCGATCAATTCCTGGCGGGCGGATTCGATTCCCTCAGCCTCGGAGGGCTCGCTGCGGATGGCTCCGGACTGGCGGGCGTGGTGCGTTTCCACGGGCCGGTCTCCATCGAAGCCCGGCAAAGCCTCTCGGTTGCGAGCGGTGGCGTGATTTATGCAAGCGACGCGGTCGATCTCACGGCGCCCTACGTGTCGCTGGGCACTCCGTTTCAGCCGCCCCTTCGGCCGGAGGATCCGCTTTTGGTCAGCGCGTATATGGTGGGAGGTCAGCCGTTCTACTTCCGCCCGAGTTACGGGCCGGGCCGCCTCACGGTGCATGCGAAGCTGATCGACATGGGAAATCTCTCGCTCCGCAATATCGGCGCCGCGGCCCTCGTGGCGGATGGAGGCGATATTCGTGGCGACGGCACGTTCGACATTGCCGGCACGCTTTATCTTCGTGCCGGACAAATCTACCCGGCCACGGGCGTGAGTTTCACGCTCGCCGCCTACGACTATCGCCTTACGCGCGACACCACCGATCGCAAGCCGGATACGAAGTCCGAGCTGAAGCTGCACCCGGGCTCGATCACGATCGCCGCGTCCGGAGATCGGCAGCTGCCTTTGTCGGCGGGCGGGGAATTGAACGTTTACGCGACGAAGATATTGCAGGGTGGGGTGCTTCGAGCTCCGCTGGGGACGATCAATCTGGGTTGGGACGGCAGCGGGGAGCCTCCGATGGACCGCCTTCGCGGAACGTCGATGCCGACGGCCAGGAATCTCATCCTGCGCTCGAGCAGCGAGACTTCTGTTTCCGCGGTCGATTCTCTGAGCGGGCGTGAAATGATCATCCCCTATGGCGTGCTGGCCAGCGGTATCTCGTGGATCGATCCCGCGGGCATGAACATCACCACCAGCGGTCCCCCTGCGAAGTCGATCCATCTTTCATCGCAAAAGCTCACCACGAAGCCGGGCTCGCTCATCGACATCAGCGGTGGCGGCAATCTTTATGCCTACAATTGGCTGACCGGCCAGGGAGGGACGCGCGATATTCTCGCGTCGGACAGCAGCTTTGCGGTGATCCCGGGATACCAGGCGGATTTCGCGCCCTATGCGGCCTTCAACCAGTCCGCCGCCGCGCAAACGACATTCGATCCGAACTTCGATTCCGTGGAAAACGCGCCGAATCCCGGATTTACCAATCGAGGGAAGCTGCACGTCGGCGACCGTGTCTACCTGGGCGCGAGCGCCGGTTTGGCGGCAGGCTATTACACGCTCCTGCCCGCGCGCTACGGCCTGCTGCCTGGCGCGGTGCTCGTGACGCCACAGTCGGGCGGCGCCCGGAGCACGCTCGCGATGCCCGATGGATCCAGCATTGTCTCGGGCTTCCGGTTCAATGATTTGAATTCCTCGCGCCGGCTGCCGCCGATTTATTCGAGATTCGAGGTCGCGCCGGCCAGCGTCGTGCGCGCCCGCGCGACCTACGAGGATTTCTACGCGAATGGCTTCTTCAAACATGCGGCGAAGGACTTCGATGTCAGCGTCCCGCGCCTGCCGCTGGACGCCGGGCACCTTGTTTTCCAGGCCGTCTCCGCGATGGATCTGCGGGGCGGAGTGAGCGCCCTCACCACGCCGGAAGGAGTCGGGGCCTATGTCGACATCAGCAGCCCGGGAGATATCGTCATTTCGGCGTCCGGCGCGGAGCCGCGCAAGGCCAATGGCAAGGCCTCGCTCGTCCTCGACTCCGCGCAGCTCACCGGCTTTGGCGTGGAGAGCCTCCTCATCGGCGGCATCCGCACGGATGGCGCCGAGGGCACGTCCGTGGCGGTGAACGCGGACAGCATTACGGTCGACAACGCCGGCGAACCGCTCCGCGCCCCGGAGATCATCCTTGCCGCCAAGAGCAGCGTCGATGTGAAGCGCCACTCGGAAGTGAGCCAGTCGGGCGAGATGCACGCGGATGCGCAAAAACTCCTCGTCGACGGCGATGGCGCGCTCCTTCGAGTGAGCAGCGATCCGAACGCTGTCATCTCCCGCAGCGGCGTAACTTCCGATGCCCGCGCCGCCTTGAGCATCGGCAATGGCGCGACGCTCGCGGGCACGAGCCTGGTGCTCGATTCCAGCCATGCCACCTCGTTGAGCCCGCGGGCGCATCTTCTCGGCGACTACGTTTCGCTCGACAGCGGCCAGATCAGTCTCCTGCTTGACAATGCCGGTCCGTTGCAGCCCACCGAGGGCCTTGTGCTCGCAGGGCGCGCGTTGCGGGATCTTCAGGGGGTGACGTCACTTTCTTTGCTGAGCTACTCGTCGATCGATATTTACGGAAGCGGGCGGATCTCGGTGGATGGCGAACTCGCTCTCCACGCGGCGGAGCTGCGAGGCTTTTCCGGAGAGGGTGCGGTCCGATTTTCTGCGAATGACATCTGGCTCGACAACATTGCCGGCGGCAAGCGGGTGGGCGCCGTGCAGGACACGAGGGGAGCTTTGCGGTTCGACGCCGATACGATCACGCTCGGGGTCCACGGCGTCTTCGTCGATCAATACGCCGAGCTTCAGCTGAATGCCTCGAATGGCATCCTTCTCTTCGGAAAAGGACGCCTGAAGACCCAGGGCGATCTGACCGCCACGACGCCATTCGTCACCGCGATCGGCCCGGCCGTGAAAAAAATCGCCGCTGACGGCGCGCTGCGCATCGTGAAGCCTAAGGGAGCGGTTTCCGATCCGATCGCGGGCGCGCTCGGCGCGAGCCTGACTCTCGAGGGCGCGAGCGTCACGGCAACCAGCGATGTGCTTTTGCCGAGCGGCCTTTTCTCGATTCGCGCGACCACGGGCGATGTCGTCATTGGTGGAAAAGTCGACGTCGGAGGAACGACGCGGAACTTCTTCGATGTCGTCAAATATACGGATGGCGGACAAATCAGCCTTACGGCGGACGCGGGCGACGTGAATGTGACGAAACGCGCGTCCCTTTCCGTCGGCGCCATGCCCGGCGGCGGAAACGCGGGCGGCCTCTCGATCAGCGTGGCAAAGGGCGATATGCATCTCGACGGCATGCTCCATGGAAAGGGCGGGGCAGGGGGAAAGAGCGGCGCCTTCTCGCTGGATGTCGGAGAGCTGCCGCAATTCAGAAAATTGAACGATGTGCTCGACGCGGGCTTCTTTGCGGAATCGCGCACCTTCCGGGTGCGCAACGGCGATGTGTTGGTCGCGGGCAAGGCGGTTGCGCATCACTTCAGTCTCTCGACGGATGTCGGATCGATCACCGTCTCGGGCGTCATCGACGCTTCCGGCCAGACCGGAGGATCGATCCAATTGAGCGCCCACGAAAACCTGACTCTGCTGGATGGCTCCCGCCTCAGCGTGGCCGGGAAGGATTTTGATTCCGCGGGCAAGGGCGGCGCGATTTCCCTCGAAGCAGGGGCCCAGCGGGATGGAGCCTACAGCAACGGCGGCACGTTGGACGGCGACGGCACATATTCCGGCGGTGCGGTGCTCGATATCCGGCAGGGCTCGGAGCTGGATCTCACGGTCGCGAGCGAAAACGCGTCGAGCGCGGGACTTGGCAGGTTTGGCGGCACGCTTCATCTCCGCGCGCCCCGCACGGCGTCCGGCAAAGAAGTGCAGGTCAACCCGATCGACGGCCTCATCCGCGGCGCGTCGAGCATCATTGTCGAAGGCTACAAGATCTACGATCTCAACCCGTCGCTCGTGTCCGGCGCGGCGGGGGTCATCTCCGCGGCGATCAAGAATCTGGTCGACTCCGATGCGGTGAGCTTCATCGGCACGGCCGGCACTCCGACGACACCGGGCACTCCGGCTGCCGGATACGCCGCCATGCTGGCGCGCCTGCTTGGCACCCACAATACGGGCCTGGATCCCGTGCTGACCATACGACCCGGCGCGGAGCTCATCGACCGCAACGGCAATATCACTCTCGGCACATCGAGCGCGACGACCGATAATGATTGGAATCTCCAGACCTATCGTTACGGACCCAAGAGCGTGTCCGGTATCCTCACGATGCGCGCCACCGGCAATCTCATCTTCCTGAATGCGCTGAGCGACGGGTTCGACATTGCCAGCGTCGGGGGCTTCCCGAGTGCTTATACCGCCCCGCTCCTGGCGGCGAATCCGCTCCTGCCGCTCAATGCCCAATCCTGGTCCTACCGCCTTGCCGCCGGAGCGGATCTTTCCGCCGCGGATTTCCGCCGCGTCCAGCCGCTGGCCAGCTTGATAAGCGGAGCGGGCGTCGATATTGGCTCGCTGCTGCTCGGCAAGAATTTCTATCCGGGAACGGTGACGGGAAGCGACAATGCGCTGACTTCCACCGCCGTCCGAGGCCGCTTCCAGGTGATTCGCACCGGCAGCGGCGACATCGACATCGTGGCCGGCCGCGACGTGCAGCTGCTCAACCAGTTCGCGACCATCTACACCGCCGGCACGTTGATCGATCCGCTTATGGGTGGCAATTTCGATCTGCCTAAGCCGGACGCCTCGAAAGACGGTAGAAATTACGGATTGGGGACGGCGCAGCAATCGCCCCCTTACGCCGTGCAATCCACTCTCGGCGGCGGAAACGTGAATATCTTCGCGCAGAACGATATCGCGCATTACACGCGCAATAATAACGGCGATTACGTGGACGACTCGGAGCGTGAATTCCCGATGAACTGGCTCTACCGCCGCAGCTATATCGACCCGGTCACGGGTGAGTTCGGCAAGTCGAAGTTCGGGGAATTTGCGTCGACGACCTGGTGGGTGGATTTCAGCAATTTCTTCGAAGGCGTCGGAGCTCTCGGCGGTGGCAACGTGAGCCTCACCGCCGGTCACGACGTGAAGAATGTGGATGCCGTGGCGCCGACAAACGCCCGCATGCCGAAGGGCAAGCCGGACGCTTCGAAACTGGTCGAGCTTGGCGGCGGAGACGTCACCGTCCGGGCCGGGCACGACATCAGCGGCGGCGTCTATTATGTCGAACGGGGTCTCGGCATCATCGATGCGGGCAACTCGATCACCACGAACTCCACGCGCTCCCCGTCGCTCGGAATCCTGAGCGGAAACATCATCAAGGACGAGAAGACGTGGCTTCCGACCACTCTTTTCGTCGGCAAGGGCAGCTTCGACGTGAGCGCCCGCGGCGACCTCCTTCTCGGTCCGGTCGCGAATCCCTTCCTGCTGCCGCAGGGAATCAATAACAGCAACTACTACAAGACTTACTTCTCCACTTATGCCGATGCGTCCCGGGTCGACGTCACCTCGCTGGGCGGCTCCGTGACGCTGCGCGAGGACGCGACGATCGACAGCGGCGCGAGCCCGGTGCTCTACACGTGGCTGCAGAAGGTGCTGCTCTGGAGTTCGAACGACAAACTGGGAGCCTCGAATTTGCAGCCATGGCTTCGCCTGGCGGAAACCTCGGTCGCCGCCTTTCGCACGGTGGCGGCGTTGAATCCCGCCACGATGCGCGCGACCGCCTTCTCGGGCGATATCAACGTCGTGGGGGGCCTCACGCTTGTCCCGTCGCCTCGCGGCACGCTCGATCTCCTCGCGGCCGGCTCGATCAACGGCCTGCAGGACGAGGGCGCGATTCTTCTCCCTGCTTCACGAGTCTGGGGCTCGAGCCGCATCAATCTCTCCGATGCCAATCCTGACGGAATTCCCGGCATCACGACGGCCTTTGCTTACCAAACCATCGCCGGCATCGCCGGGCAGTCGCGTGACAGCAATCTCCTCAATCTGAGCTTCATCGACAATCTTTTCGCCGAGACCGGCTCGACAATCGGCGCGGCGGGTGTCATCCAAACCAAGCAGGCCCTTCACGCGCAAGGCATTCTCCATTCCGGAGATCCTCTGCCGGTGCATCTCTACGCCGAAGACGGCGATATTTCCGGTCTGGCTCTCTTCGCCGGCAAGGCGTCCCGCGTCATCGCGGGGCAGGACATCACCGATATCTCGCTCTACGTGCAGAATGTCTCGGCCGACGACGTGACGGTCGTCTCCGCCGGACGCGACATCGTGGCCTATAACGCGAACTCTCTTTTGCGAACCGCCGCGCTCGCGCCGGGAAATATGCTGAACGTCAACGAAGTCCCGCTCGCCGGCGATATTCAGGTCAGCGGGCCCGGCGTGCTCGAAGTGCTGGCCGGACGCAATCTCGACCTGGGTATCGGCGGAAATAATCTGGATGGAACGGGCACCGGTATCAGCACCATCGGAAACGCCCGCAACCCCTACCTGCCCTTCGATGGCGCGTCCATTGTTGCCGGCGCGGGCATCGGCGCGGCGAATGGTCTCGCGGACAGCCGCCTCGATTTTGCGGACTTCATTGCTGATTTCATCGCCGGCGATACAGGCGGCAAATATCTTACCGAGGTTGCGCCGATGATGGAAGCCGATGCGAAGGCCGCGCCGAAGTTCACGATCGAGGATTTTTCCGCGCTCGCGCCCGAGACGCAAAGCCGCCTCGCATTGGAGATTTTCTACCTCTTGCTGCGCGACGCCGGGCGTGGCTACACCGATCCGACGAGCCCCGGCTTTGGCAGCTATGAAAGCGGTTTTGCCGCCATCGCGTCCCTCTTCGGAAAGCAGCATTGGAAGGGCGATATTTCGACCCAGGGGCGCGACATCCGCACAAAAAACGGCGGCGATATTTCGATCTTCGCCCCGGGTGGCGGACTCGCTCTCGCGAATACAGTTCTTGGCGAGACTCTTGCCCCGCCCGGTATCGTTACGGAAACCGGCGGCAATATCTCGATTTTCACGGACGAGGATGTGAATCTGGGCGTCGGTCGTATTTTCACGCTGCGAGGCGGCAACGAAATCATCTGGTCTTCCACGGGCGACATCGCGGCCGGCGCGGCGGCGAAAACCGTGAAATCCGCGCCTCCTACGCGCGTGCTTATCGATCCGCAAAGCGGCGACGTTCAGACCGATCTCGCCGGCCTTGCCACGGGTGGGGGCATTGGCGTGCTGGCCACGGTGGAAGGCGTGCCGCCCGGCGATGTGGACTTGATCGCTCCGGTGGGCGCCGTGGACGCGGGCGATGCGGGAATCCGCGTTTCGGGCAACCTCAACATTGCGGCCGAAACAATTCTTAACGCCAGCAACATTACCGTTCTCGGTTCGACCACCGGCGTGCCGACGACCGCGCCGGTCGCCGCGCCAAATATTGCCGGCCTGACCTCCGCCTCGAACACCTCCGGCGCCGCGAATAGCGCCGCGGAATCCATGGCCAGCCAGGCGCGGCAGCAGCAGCCGGTGGAAGAGACGCCGTCGGTCATCACCGTCGAGGTCGTCGGCTATGGCGGTGGCGACAGCGCCTCGAACGCGCCCGCTGGCAACGGTGCTTGATTCCGCGCTTCGCTTTCGAATTCGCGCGGCTGGCTGCGAGGTAAAGATCTCGCGCGAAGCAGCCTGATGTCAGATCAGCGCCGAGAATTTACGTTTTGAAATCGTGTCGCAGCGAGGTGGTCCGGCGGCTGCTTCAACGATTTAAACTTAGGCCGTGCGGGGGGCGCCGCGACGGTGACGCGAAGCCAGCGTGAGGGTCATTCCGAGACCAAGAATACACAAGGCGATCGTCTGGGGTTCCGGTACCGCGGTTGCATCAGCGATCCGGATCGCTTCGATATCCGACATCGAAAGCGCGCCCGTGCCATCCGAGGTGGAACCGTAAAGTCGGAAATCGTCGAGGAGTCCGTTGAAACCACGGGTGCCAGTGTTGACATCCCCGCCGATGCTTACTGCCGTGGTCGGAGCGAAGGTCATTCCTCGATAATCCGTCGAGACGGTAACCGCTACGGACGTGAGCGTAGTCGAAGTGCCTCCCGTGTAGAAAAAGACATTTTGTCCCGAAGCAATGGTGCTGTCGTAAGTGACGGCAAAGAAGACCCAATCCCCGCCATTATTGGTAAACGAGGGGGCAGTCCAGCTGCCAATGGTCGCATTGCTAGCGTTTTGGATCTGAAAATTCAGGCCGCCGTTAGCAAAGATCTGAAATCCTCCGCCTTGTTGGGCATCGAATAAACGTGAGCTCCCAATGCCCAAACTGGTCGGAGTCTTATACCAGCCCGTAACGGTGAACGAGGAAAACGTCGACCAGCCGAGGTTTGCAAGCGGAACGGACGCCAAGCCAAGGGCCGGATCGTCCATGGCGCCGCCAGTCGTCGTATTGGCGAAGGCATAATCGCCCGCCGCGCCGGAAACTCCGAGGCCGTCAGCCGTATAAGGGGCGTTGGCGCCGGTGCTGTTTGGAGCGGTGACGGCGATCGAGGATGTCGCACCGGTGGAGCCGGAATTGTCTCCGTTGTTATTAAAACCGTATTGCCACAGGGGCACGGGATCCGCGAATGAAGGAGTCGCAAAAGCGACGGAACCTACCAGGACTGCTAAAATGAGGGGAGATTTTGAGGCGCGAGATTTCATGCTATGGGTGTGGAGGTTGCTTAATGCCATATAAAACTCTGGGGAAGAGTTGTCAATCGAGATTTGCAGGCTTGAGGCGCAAGTGAGAGGCGAACAGTGATAATCGTGAGAGGTTTGGACGATTGAGGTATTGCTATGAGTAACTTATGACTTTGACTGAGGCTAGTTTCTGGACCGGAATGGCGGCGACGGCGGCATTTGCGGTAACGGCGGTGGCAGCGATCAAGAATCGAGGCGTCGATCTTTTCGGTGTGCTCGTTCTTGGAGCCATTACCGCGGTCGGCGGTGGCACGATTCGCGATGTCATTCTTCAGCAGCCCATCTTTTGGGTGCAAAATCTCAGTTACATCTGGGTGGCGCTGGGCGCATCGGCGATCGCGTTTTTTGGACGCTCACTCGTCACGGAGGGACAGACTTACGCGATCCTGCTTTATCTCGACGGTTTTGGTGCGGCGTTCTTCGCGATCCATGCGGTGGACACGGTCTGGAAGCTCGGCTTCGGATTGCCGGCGGCGCCGGTGATCCTCGGCATGATCACGGCCATTGGTGGCGGTCTCATGCGCGACGTGCTCGCCGGCCGGCCGACGTTGCTCATGTCGCGGGAGCTGTATGCCGTGCCTCTGCTTTTCGCGTGCTCGCTTTTTGCGCTGATCCTGACTCTCGCACTCGAGTATCAGGCTGCCGGGGCGGCGGGATGCGTGGCCCTGAGCTTCCTGCTGCGTGCGGCGGCGATTCATTGGAATCTGCGCATGCCGCGATGGTTGCTTTCGAAGTGAGGCTTACTCCTCGATCAGCGTGGCAATGTGCTGGCCGGGGCTCACCGGTCGCCCTTCCGCGCAAAGCAGCGAGTGGACGGTGCCGGCTCGGGGCGCACAGATTTGAATTTCCATTTTCATCGACTCGACAATGACGATTGGTTGCTCGGCCACGACGCGTTCGCCGGGCGCAACCAGGATTTTCCAGACATTGCCTGCGACGGCGGTGTCGGTGAAAAAGCCGCCCTCGGGCAATTCGATGGCTGAGGTGTCGGCGGAATACACCGCGGCGGGCTCGGCGGCCATGAATTCCGTCTCGGCCCATCGCTCGCGCTCGGCGTCGAAGGCCGCTTGCTGACGGGCTTTGAAGGCGGCGGACTTCGGCGCGATGGACTCGAGAAAGGTGTGGTAATCGCTCAATCGGAAGACGGACTCCTCGACGCGGAGCTGGAATTTGCCGTGCAGGAAGTCGGCGCGGTGGCGCTTCAGTTCGTCGGCGGTGACGGGATAAAAACGGATCTGATCGAAAAAGCGCAGCAGCCACGGTTTCGTGAAGTCGGGCGTGGCGCGGAAGGAATTCCACACCTGCACCGTGCGTCCGACGAGCTGATAGCCGCCCGGGCCTTCCATTCCGTAGATGCAAAGGTAGGCGCCCCCGATGCCGACGACGTTTGGCGGCGTCCAGGTGCGGGCGGGATTGTATTTCGTGGTGACGAGGCGATGCCGCGGATCGAGCGGCGTGGCGACGGGCGCTCCGAGATAGACGTCGCCCAGGCCCATCACGAGATACGTGGCGTCGAAAACGATGCGCCGCACGTCGTCGATGGCATCGAGGCCATTGATGCGGCGGATGAATTCCAGATTGCTCGGACACCACGGCGCGTCGGCGCGGACGCTCTGCATGTATTTACGGATCGTCTCGAGCGTGGCCTCGTCCTCCCACGAAAGCGGGAGATGAACGATGCGCGTGGGCACTTCCATCTCGTCCGTGGGCGGGAGTTCCTCCTCGGCGACGAGGAGCGTATCGAGAAGCTGCCGCTCGTTGAGTTCGCGGCCGTCGAAATGAATTTGCAGCGAACGGATGCCGGGCGTGAGGTCGATGATGCCGGGAAGCCGGCGTGCCTCCAGCCACTGCATAAGAGCGTGCGCGCGGAAGCGCAGGTCGAGATCGAGGACAATCGGGCCGTATTCCACGAGCAGGTAACGGTCGCCCGCCCCGCGGTAGGTGACGGCGGGGCGGCCGGCCATTTCGGGAAGCTGGTGGAGGATCGCCTCGTCCAGGGAATTTTCGATTTTCGACAAGACGGGGGAGGGGCCCTGTCTTCCCTCCAGTCGATTTTCGATTGGCGGTCGCGGTGCGGATTTGTGAGCCGTGAGCGATTGCTCCTGCGCATCGGAGAGCGCGGCGGCTTCCTCGACGGTGAGGCGCTGGAAGCGCACGGTGTCTCCGGCCTTGAGCTGGCCGAGCTTCCAGCGCTCGGCTTCGACGACGACGGCGGGGCAGACGAAGCCGCCGAGGCTCGGTCCGTCGGGGCCGAGCAGGATCGGCAGGTCGCCCGTGAAGTCCAGCGCGCCGATGGCGTAGGCGTTGTCGTGGAGATTCGAGGGATGCAGACCCGCTTCGCCGCCATCCTTGCGCGCCCATTTTGGCTTCGGCCCCACGAGGCGCACGCCGGTGCGGTTCGAGTTGTAGTGCACCTCCCATGGCGTGGAGAAGATCATCTCGATATCGTCGTCGGTGAAGAAATCCGGCGCGCCATGCGGACCGTAGAGCACGCCGAGAGTCCAGGAATTCGAAATTCGAAATTCGAAATTTGAAATGTGGTCCGGCAATTTCGCATTTCGCATTTCGCATTTCGCATTCGACGCAAGTCGAAGGACGTCGCCGGCGCGGAGGATGCGGCCGCCGTGTCCGCCGAAGCCGCCGAGCGCGAACGTGGATTTGCTGCCGAGATATTCCGGCACGTCGAGTCCGCCGGCGAAAGCGAGATAGGCGCGGGCGCCCGGTCCGTCGACGCGCCCGATGCGGAGTGTTTGGCCGGCGGAGATTTCGATCGGTGTGAAATATTCGATGGCTTCGCCGTCGAGCGTGGCGGGCATCGAGGCGCCGGTGAGGCAGATGTGTGCCGAGGCGTTGAAGCGCAGCGATGGGCCGGACATGGTGAGCTCCAGTCCCGCGGCAGTGGAGGGGTTGCCGAGAAGTTGATTCGCAAGCCGGAAGCCGAGCGAATCCATCGGACCGGAAGGCGGAACGCCCACCGCCCAGTAGCCAAGGCGGCCCGGGAAATCCTGCACGCTCGTTTGGGTGCCGGGCTCGAGCACATCCACGGTGGCGGGATGAAACGCGAACGTGGAAAGAGAGTTTGTCGTCATTTCTCCCCGCCGAAAAGTCTCTCCGGCGAGGATCGCGGAAGCGTAGGCGAGGTTGGTCTCGATTCCGTCGAGACGCGTGTCGGCGAGGGCGGCGGAGAGCTTGTCGATCGCCGCCTCGCGTGTCGGGGCGTGGACGATGACCTTGGCGATCATCGGATCGTAGTAGGGCGTGATCTCGCTTCCCGATTCGACCCAGCCGTCGACGCGAACGTTGTCTGGAAAACTCACCTCGGTGAGCAGGCCGGTGCTGGGTTGAAAATCCTTGTTCGCATCCTCGGCGTAGATGCGCGCCTCGATGGAATGGCCGCGCGGCGCATGCCGGTAATCCGTGAGCGGAAGTGTTTCGCCGGCGGCGAGCCGAACCATCCATTCGACGAGATCGAGACCGCTCACTTCCTCGGTGACGCAGTGTTCGACCTGGAGGCGGGTATTCACCTCGAGGAAATAAAATTCCTGCGCGCCGGCGTCATACATGAACTCGCACGTGCCGGCGGAGCGGTAATTTACGGCCTCGCCGAGCCGCCGGGCCGCGGCATGGAGGCTCGCGCGGACGGCGTCGGGGAGATTCGGAGCGGGGGTTTCCTCGATGACTTTTTGATTCCGGCGCTGGGCGGAACAATCGCGCTCGCCGAGCACGGCGATGGCCCCGTGGCCGTCGCCGAAGAGCTGCACTTCGACGTGACGCGCGGAGGCGATGAATTTTTCCAGGAACAAACCGCCGCTTTTGAAATTGCTCCGGGCCATTCGCTGGACGCTGGCGAATTTCTCGGTCAGCCCGATCTCGTCGAGCGCGAGCTGCATCCCGATGCCGCCGCCGCCGGCGGTGCTCTTGATCATCACCGGATAGCCGATGCGTGAAGCGGCCTTGGCGGCTTCGGCGACCGTTTCGAGAAGGTCGGTGCCCGGGGAAACGGGGACGCCGCTGTCGATGGCGAGCGCCCGGGCCGTGTGCTTGAGGCCGAAGTCGCGCATGTTTTGAGCGGTCGGTCCGATGAAGACGATGCCGTGGCGGGAGCATTCCTCGGCGAAGTCAGCGTTCTCGCTCAGGAATCCGTAGCCGGGATGGATGGCCTGCGCGCCGGTGTCGATGGCCGCCCGGAGAATTTTGTCCGCGAGCAGGTAACTCTGCGCGGCGGGCGCGGGGCCGAGAAGCACGGCCTCGCCGGCCATCGCGACGTGGCGCGCGTGCTCATCCGCCTCGGAGTAGACCGCGACGGATGCGATGCCGAGCCGGTCGAGCGTGCGAATGATCCGGCAGGCGATTTCGCCGCGGTTGGCGATGAGGATCTTGGTGAACATCGCAGTGCGAACTAAACAGGATTAACGGGATTGACCGGATTGACATGATGAAGAGGGGGGCATTGCCAACGGCCCAGAAAGTTCCTGTTAATCCCGTAAATCATGTCAATCCGGTTTCGTTTTCACTCCCAGATCAGCACCTCGACGGGCGTGGGATTGTAAGCGTTGCAGGGGTTGTTGAGCTGCGGGCAGTTCGAGAGCAGGCAGATGACGTCCATCTCGGCGCGCATCTCGACGTATTTTCCGGGCTCGGAGACGCCGTCGTCGAATTTCAACCCGCCGTCCGGCGTGACCGGGACGTTCATGAAGAAGTTGATGTTGTGCGTGAGGTCGCGCTTGGTGAGCGGGAGTCCGGACTGCGCGATCTGCAGCAGGAACGTGTCGCGGCAGGCGTGCATGAACCGCTTGTCGAGCGCGTAGCGGACCATGTTGCTTTCCGCGGCGCAGGCGCCGCCGAGCGTGTCGTGGCGGCCGCAGGTGTCGGCGGTGATCGTGAGCAGGGAACGCACGCGGTTCGACATTAATCGCGTGCCGGTGGTGAGGTAAATGGCACCTTGCTCGCGGATCGTATCCTGCGCGCTGTAACGCTCGGCGAGGTCGTTGGCGTTGTAAAAAAGCGTGTCGGCAGCCTGGTTGCCTTCGAGGTCGAGAATGCGCAGTGTCTGGCCGCGCGCGAGGCGGTGAGTCCATCCGTCGCCGGCGGGAATGACCTGGCGATAAATTGCGTTTTCGACGCGGAGCGGGCTTTCGACGTAATTGAGCGTGCTCATAGATAAAGCCGATCGGTGAGCGCGAGGGCGCGCGCGCATTCGGGCCGGAAGTTGCGGCAGAAGTCGTCGGCCGCTGGCGGCTCGGCGGGGAGGATTTCCAGTTTCATGCGGCAGCGCGGATATTCGCCGGAAGGAGCGAGCGGATGCGGGGTGTTCGAGAGTGCGAGCAGGACGTTCATTTCGGTGCGGAGCGTGATTGAGGCATTCGCGGGGCAATGGTTCGCGGCGAGCGCCATGCGGCCGTCGCCGTCGACGGTGACGCGGCTGAAGAAATTGATGTTCGCGGCGAAGTCCCGCTCGCCGAGGCCGTGTTTTCCAAGCTCGACGAGGAAATTGTCGCGGGCGTTGCGGAACCAGTCGTTGCGAAAATCCTGGTAGGAATGTTCGCCATATTTCGCACGCGCGCGCCCGGCGGTGAGCAGGCCGCCCAGCGGATCGTGCCAGCCGAGCGTGTCGTCGACGATGGAGGCCAGCGCGCGGCCCATGTCGCTCATCAGGACATGGCCGCGGGTGAGCTTGGCGGTGTGGAGCGCCTTGAGCGTGTCGGGGAGATTGAGGCGGTCGAGCGGCTGGCGTTCGTTGTAGAGGAGCGCGGCGAGATTCGCGCCGGGATCGAGCGCGGTGAGGCGCACGAGACGATGACGTGCGATGTGCATCGACCACATCGCTCCGCCGGGCAGGATTTCTTCGAAGAGAGGCGTCATTTTTTGACGGCGCGGGTGTGCAGTGGCGGAATGATGAGGCTCGTCAAGGTGAGCTTGCCCGTGCGCACCCCTTTGCAGGAAATAAGCCGGTCGGCGATCTGGCGGAGCTTTTCGGCGGGACCCTGGACGAGGATGACTTCCATGCGGTGGTTGTCCTCGAGCTGGACGTGGAGGGAGCTGATGACCTCGTCCACGTGGGTGCGTTGGAGCTCGGCGAGCCGCTGCAGGATCTGGCCTTTGACTTCGTCGTAGATGAGCGTGATCGTGCCGGCCATCACGCGGTCTCCCTTGTCTTCCTGATGCTCGATCACGGCCTGGGTGATGAGCTCGGAGATGAGCTTCGAGCGGCTCTCGATGCCGCGCTCGTCGATCATTTCGTCGAGCTCGCGAAAGACGGCGTCCGGGAGCGAGATGCTGATGCGCTGGACGGGCTGGCGGATGGGTTCGGAGGCGAGAGACATGGCAGTATTACGGAAACATGTTCCGGTAATACTTTGTCAAGCAAGCGCCGTGCCCGGCTGAAGGTCAATTCGTCGCGTCGAGGTCCGTCTCGCGCCGCGCTTCCGGATGGTCGCGGAGGTGGCGGGCGATTTCCGCGCCGGTGGCGAACCACGCGGCGCCATCGGACTGGATGTCGCGAATGATGCGCTCGAGCAGGCGCACGCGCGACGGCCGCCCGCTCAGCCACGGATGCAGGGTGAGAACGAAGCAGCAGCCGAAGTCGCGCATGGCCTCGTATTCGCGCATCCAGAGGTCGTAGACTTTCTCGCAGTTTTCCGGCACGAAACCCCATGCCGGTTCGGCGTTGAAGGCGAATTGCTCCCAATCCTCGAGCATCCATTGGCCGGGAATCTCGACGAGGCCGTTCGCATGAAAATAGGGCACGTCGTCGCCCATCATGCTCGCGCTGTAGATGAGGCCGTGGGACTTGAGCAAATCGGGCGTGCCGGGATTGATCTCGAACCACGGGGCGCGGTGGCCGAGCGGGCGTGCGCCGGTGATCTCCTCGAGCACGCGGAGGCTTTTGCGCAACACAGCCTCCTCCTGGTCCGGCGAGAGATGCGCGAGTTTCTCGTGCAGGTCGCCGTGGGCGCCGATCTCGTGGCCCGCGCGGGCGACGGCGCGCGTCATTTCCGGATGATGCTCGGCGATGTAGGAGGGGATGAAAAATGTCGCGGGAACGCCGCAGTGCTCGAGCAGGCCGAGGAGGCGGGGGACGCCGACGCGCGGGCCGTATTCGCATTGCGACATCGTGGTCAACCGGCGGGCGAGCGCGGGATCTTCGGAGAGCGCGGTGGTCTCACCATCCACGTCGAAGCAGAGCATCACGGCGCAGCGTTTGCCGTGCGGCCATTGGAAGCGGGGCGCGGGAGTGAACATGAAAACTAAACAGGATTTACGGGATTGGCCGGATTTACAGGATTCAGAAAAAGGAAAAATACAGTCCTGTTAATCCTGTAAATCATGTCAATCCGGTTTGGTTCATGCTCCGCTGGCCCGGCGCGGCATCCCGATCGAGCGTCGGCCAGGAGCCGCGGGCGCGGGCGGCCAGATAGCGCTGGATGAGCCAGATCGACATCTCGAGGTGACTGAGCCGCCCGCGCTGCGCGCCGAGGGCCGACATGCCCCGCTGGATGGCCGTGCACATTTCCATGTCCTCGAGGTGGAACTCGAAAAACAGCGGCGTCTCGCGCTCGAGCATGGTGCCGAACTCCGGAAGCCCCGCGGTCTCCTCCGGCACGAGCATGGTCGTGAGCAGCTTCATGCGATTTGGGCCGAGCGGTTCGACGCGATACCAGACGATGCGGTCGGGCTGCACGAAGGCCAGGAAGTTGGGATGAATGAGGAACAGGCCGGATTCCCTTTTTTTCGATTCGTCGAGGCCGCCGATCGTCGGAAAGCCGAACGGATGCTCCCGCGCGCCCAGGCCCTCCAGCACGGCGTCCTTGAACGGCAGGTGGCAGCGCACGTAGAGCTGGCGCTCCTGTTCGTTCCAGGTGTCGCGCGCCGGCATCATCGGCTGGAGCGTTTTGGCGTGGGCGCCGAGGTGGTGATACGACTCCATGAAATTTTCCACGAGGACCTTCCAGTTGAACGGACAGTCCCATTCGCGCTGGATGACGATCTTCATTCCGGCCGGATTCCATTGGCCGAAGTCCGCGTTCATTTCGGCCAGGCGGCCTGCCAGCGGGTCCGCGGCGCCGTCGAGATTCACGAAGACGAATCCGTTCCAGATTTCGCTGCGGAATTCGCGCAGGCCGATCTCATCGCGGGTGAAGCCTTCCGCCTGCTGCATTTCCGGGCACGCTTTCAGCCGCCCATCCAGTTCGTAGGTCCACGCATGGTAGGGGCAGAGGAACAGGCGCGTATGGCCGCAGCCGGGCTGGCCGGTGGCCTCGGCGGTGCCATGGCCCTCGTGGCCGAAGCCGGGGGGCATGATGTCCATGCCCCGATGCGGACAGGTGCTGGAGAGCACGCGCACGATATCGTCCTTGCCATGCACGACAACCAGCGGCTCGCCGAGCAGATCCAGGGCGAGGAAGTCCCCTGCAGTCGGGACTTGCGAGACATGGGCGAGGCACAGCCACTCGGGCTTGAAGAGATGCCCGACCTCCCATTGATAGAAGGCGTCGCTCGTGTAGGCCTCCGGCGGCAGCGTGGTCGCACGATGGAGCGGGAGGTTGGCGGTTTGCTGAATGTCCCCGAGCACCTCGTCGAGCGGCCGCTCGGCGCGGATGGAATGGGTGGCGATGGAGCGGTGCACGGCGTCTTCGCAGTGCGCGATTTTTTCGGCGGTGTCGTTTCGGAGCGAGACCATGGCGGTAGTGAGGATTGGTTAATGAGGATGGGCAAGCCAGCTGTCGAACTCGGATCGGAGGCGGTTGGCGGTCCAGACGTTGAGTTCCCACAGGTCGGCGACGGGGCGTCCGGTAAAGGGTTCGCATTGAAGGTAGCCGTCCGGCCCGAACTCCGGGGTCATGGTGACGATTTCGAATCCGCGCCGGCGCTGGCCCTCCCAGATGGCCTTCCACCAGCGCAGGTGGGCTTCGACGGCGGGCGCGTATTCGGGCGCGCGGGGATCGGGAACCTGCGCGCCCTGGTCGTAGCCGATGCGCGGCTGGATGTGCAGGGCGCGCCCGGCGCAAAGGGCCAGGACGTCGGGAAGTTCGTCGAGCACGAGACGCTCGGTGACGACGCACCAGTGGCTGAAGTCGAGCGTGAGTTCCAGATCGTCGGGCAGCTCGCGGAGCAGCTCCGCCGTTCGCACGGGATGATACAGGCTGCGGCTGCGGTGGGTTTCGAAGCCGCACCGCACGCCTCGGTCCTTTGCGATCGAGTGGGCGCGGTTGAAAAACTCGATACTTTCGGCAAAGGACCAAAGATCGCTGCCGCACATCGTGCTGAAAAACCGCGGCCTGGCCGGCAGGCTGAGATCGAGGATGCGTTCGAACGCGTCGACATGGTCGCTCACGGATGAGCCGGGGTCGGGAACCGCGTAGCCGGTCGTTGAAATCTCGGCGATGAACTCGAGGTCGAATTCGCCGAGCGCGTCGAGGAACTCGGGCACGCGCGCGGGGTCGCGTGGGAACTGGCCCTCGAGTCCCTCGAAACGAGCCGCCCGGGCGGCCTGCGCCACTTCCCGATAAGAGCCCGCATGGCCCCAGAGGGTCTTAAAAAATCGAGGCTGCATGGTTGGAATGGGCGGGTTCGTCGCACGCGACGCGAAAGCCGACGTTGTCGCGCCGGGAGGTCTCTTCGAGAGCGTCCCGCCACGAGCTGCGGAGCAGGCGGGGAAGGTAGTCCCATGCGCCGCCCCGGAGGATGCGGCGGCCGGATGGCGCGCCGGCCAGCCAGGCGGATCCGTCGGCGGGCGCGCCGTCGTAGGTGGGATGCCAAAGGTCGGCGCACCACTCGGCGATGTTTCCGTGGAGGTCGTGGAATCCGAGGGCATTCGGCGGATAGCTGCCCACGGGCGTGCGATGGCCGGGGCCGATCTTGAGCCCGTGCTCGGAATAGAAATAATTCGCGGTTTCGATGGCGAGCGTGTCTCCGTCGGGAAATGCCGTCGCCGCGCCGGCGCGGGCGGCGCATTCCCATTCCGCCTCGCTCGGCAGGCGAAACGGGCGGCCGGTTTGATCGGAAAGCCACCCGCAGTAGGCGACGGCGTCGATCCAGGACACCAGGGCGACGGGCCAGTCGGGCGCGCCCGGATCGGGATGCTGCGGGCGAAACAGGAGAAATTCCGCGACGGTGACGGGATGGGCGGCGAGAGAAAACGTCCGCGAAAAACGAACGAGATGTCGCGGACGCTCGGTGTCGTTGGCGAACTTGTCGTCGTTGTTTTCGCCCATCCAGAACTCGCCCGGCGGCACAGAGATCATGCGCGGTGGGACGGGCTTCATCGTTGTGAGGGCGCGGGCGGCCGATCCAATGCGGGCCAGGTGCCGCGGGCGCGGGCGGCGAGATACCGCTGGATGAGCCAGATCGGCATCTCGAGATGGCTGAGCCGGCCGCGCTGGAAGCCGGTCGCGAAAAATCCCCGCTGCACGGCGGTGCAGACTTCCATGTCTTCCATGTGGAAATCGACGAGCATCTTTTCCGCGAGCGCAAGCTTCCGATCGCAGTCCGGATCGTCGAGCGCGCGGTCGTGGACGAGCATGGTGGTTTGCAGGCGGCTGTGATCCGGCGAGATCGGATCGATGCGATACCAGAAGACGCGGTCGGGGCCGTTGAAGAGCAGGAAGCTCGGCTGGCCGAGGTAGGCGCTCATCTGCCGGCGGTGCTCCGCGGGCAGCGTGGGGATGGCCGGGAAATCCGCGTCGCCGGACGTCTCGATGCCCTCCTGAAAGGGCAGGTTCACGCGGATGGAGTGGGAGCGCTCGGCATCCGTCCAGGTGTGTTTGGCGTGCATGAGGGGCTGGAGGGTTTTGCAGTGCGCGCCGAGATGATGGTAGGGCTCCATGAAATTTTCCACGAGCACCTTCCAGTTGAACGGGCAATCCCATTCGCGATGGAGGACCAGCTTCATCCGGCCGGTTTCCCAGCCGGCGATGTCGTCGGCGAGCGGCTGATATTGCGCGGCGAGCGGGCCGGCGTCGCCGGAGAGGTTCACGAAGAGGAAGCCGTTCCAGACTTCGGAGCGGAAGCTTTTCAGCCCGACGTCGTCGCGGCGGAACCCCTCCGCGAGCTGCATTTCCGGGCAGGCTTTGAGGCGGCCGTCGAGTTCGAAGCTCCAATGATGGTAAGGGCAGAGGAACAGCCGCGCGTGGCCACAGCCCGGGCTGCCGGCGCGGGGATCGCCCACGCCGTGAGCGTGACCTCCCTCGTGGCCATCGTAGCCGAAGCCGGGCGGCATGATGTCCATCGCGCGATGCGGGCAGACGCGTGAGAGCACGCGGACGACGCCATCCTTGCCGTGGACCGCGATGAGCGGTTCGCCGAGCACCTCGAGATTGAGGAAGTCGCCGGCCTGCGGGATTTGCGAAACATGCGCGAGGCAAAGCCAGGCCGGGCGCAGCACGTGATCCACCTCCCAGGTAAAATAAGTCTCGTCGGTATAGATGCCGGCCGGCAGCGTGGTGGCGCGCTCCAGCGGGAGATCGGCGGTGCGCTGCAGGTCGGCGAGCA
>JAATET010000081.1 GCA_015655545.1 Chthoniobacterales bacterium
AGAAAGAACATGGGCAGGAAGACGATGCAGATGCAGAGCGTGGAAACCAGCGCCGGAACGGCGATCTGCGCCGCGCCCTCGAGGATGCCGTCATGCAGGTCTGCGCCTTCTTCAAAGTGGCGCTCGATATTTTCGATCGTGACCGTGGCGTCGTCGACCAGGATGCCCACGGCCAGCGCGAGCCCGCTGAGCGTCATGAGATTGATCGTCTCGCCCAGGGCGCTGAGCACGCAGATCGAGCATAGGATCGACAGCGGAATCGAGACCGCGATGATAAGCGTCGCGCGCCAGTCGGCGAGAAAGAGCAGGATCATCGCCGCGGTGAGGCAGGCCGCGATGAGCGCTTCCTTGAGGACGCCGCTGATCGCCGCGCGCACGAAGACCGATTGGTCGAAGAGCGGCGTGATCGTCAATTCCGGCGGCACCTGCGTCCGGATGCTCGGCAGCATGGTCAGCACGCCGTTGACGATATCGAGCGTGGACGTGGCGCCGGTCTTGATGATCGAGAGCAGCACGGCGCGGCTGCCGTTTTCGCGCACGATATTCGTCTGGTCCTTGAACCCGTCGCGAACATGCGCCACGTCGCCGATCGTGATCACCGAGCCGTTGATTTCCCGGATGGGAAGCGCGTTCAACTCTTCGACGGTCTGCGTGCTGCCGTTCAGGCTCACATCATACTCCGTGGCTCCGATTTTCGCCGTGCCGCCCGGAAGAATGAGGTTCTGCGCGCTGATCGCGTCCACGACATTCTGCGGAGACAGGCCCTTGCTGCGCAGTGCATCGATGTCGATGTCGACCATCACCTGGCGCATCTTTCCGCCGTAGGGATAGGGAACGCCCGCGCCCGGGATCGTGACCAGGCGCGTGCGAACGAAATTCATCGCCGCGTCGTTGATCTCCTGTTCCGACAACTTATCGCTGCCCAGCGCGAGCTGGAGCACGGGAACGCTCGAGGCGTTGTAGGTGATGATCAATGGCGGCTGCGTGCCTTGCGGCAGGTTCCGCAGCATGGTCTGGGAAACCGCCGTGACCTGGGAAAGAGCCAGCGGGAGATTGGCGCCCTGGTGAAAGAAAATTTTGACGACGCCGCGGCCGCGAAACGACTGCGACTCGATGTGCTCGATATCGTTGACCGTCGTGGTGAGAACCCGTTCGTAATTTCCGCTGATGCGGTTGGCCATTTCATCCGCGGAAAGGCCTTCATAATCCCAGACCACGCTGATGACCGGGATATCGATATTCGGAAAAATATCCGTGGGAGTTTTGAAAATAACCAGCGGACTCAGGAGCAGGATCAGCAACGCCAGCACGAGGAACGTGTAGGGACGATGCAGGGCTAATCGGACAATCCACATGTGATAAGAGGCCGCTCTGGGTTCGCATCGGGCGAAAGATTGGCCTTTTCCCACCTAACCGGATTTTGTCTATTCCTGTTCATATATTCTCAGTCATATTCTATTCATTTCTATATATATTCTATGGAGATCAGGCATTTACGGTATTTTGTGGCGGTGGCGGAGGAGCTGAGTTTCAGCAAAGCCGCGCGCCGGCTTCATATCGCCCAGCCGCCGTTGAGCATGCAGATTCGCGCCCTGGAAGAGACGATGGGGGCCCGGCTTTTCGATCGGACGCTGCGACCGGTGGCGCTGACAGACGCAGGGAAAGCCTTCCTCCAGGACGCCCGCCGAATCCTGACCGACATCGATGCGGCCCAGGCGCGCGCGCGCAGCACCGGCGAAGGCGGGACGGGCACCCTGAAAGTCGCGTTCATCACACCGCTCGCCAGCGAACTCCTTGCCGACATCATTCGCGCTTTTCGCGCCCGTTTTCCCAAAGTGAATGTCACGCTCGCGGAAATGCCCTCCTCCCGGCAGTCCGCGGCGTTGCAATCCGGAGAGATCGACATTGGATTTCTCCGCCGGATGCCGGGAGTCGAAAACTTCATTCACGAGCCCGTCTGCAAGAACCGCTTCCTGCTCGCGGTGCCTACCAAGCATCCTCTCCGCCGCCGCCATCCGCTCCGCTGGGAGGATTTGAAGGAGGTTCCGTTGATCCTGCTTGACCTGCAGGTGGCCTCCGGATTCTACGATGAGTTTCTCCAAAAATGCGGCCGCATGAACCTCCGACCGGGAGAATTCCAAACCGCCAGCGATATGCACACCGCATTTTGGATGGCGTCGGCGGGATTCGGCGTCGCGCCAACCATCGATTTCATGCGCGGAGATACGCGGGGAGGCCTGGCTTTTGTCGATCTCCCGGACGACGCGCCGACCGTGGACGTCCTGATGGCGCGAGCGCGCGGGAATTCCAACGCCGCGGTGGGCAAATTTTTCGAGGTCGCCGCCGGGGCGTTGTCCAAAGAAAAATAGCCGGAACGAACGGCGTCCTATCCAAGAAATTCCACCGCCCTTTTTTCCGACCAGTATTCGCCGCCGGAAGCGCCGGCCGGAACGAAGCCGATATGCCCTCCCTCGCGCGGCGCCTCGAGGTGGAAATACGCACTGCCGCTCGCCGCCTCCCCGGGAAAACATTCTGGCGGGAGGAAGGGATCGTTCCGCGCATTGACGAGCAGCGCGGGAATGGCGATGCGGCCGAGCACCGGCTTGCTGCTGGCCCGCGCCCAATAATCCTCCGCGTCGCGATAGCCATGCAGCGGCGCGGTATAGGCTCCGTCGAATTCGCGGAATGTCCGCATGGCGTCCAGCCGCGCATCGCTCAACTCTCCGGGGAAGATTTGCATTTTGGCGCGAATCTTGGCGCGGAGATTGGTCATGAAGCGGTCCATGTAGATGCGGTTCGTCCGGCTCTCGAGCGCCCGTGAAGCCGACGCCAGATCGCACGGCACCGAGAAGGCCACGACGCGGTCCACACGCGGATCGATCGCCGCGCCGAAATCGCCGGCGTATTTGAGCGTGATGTTTCCGCCGAGGCTGAACCCGATCAATGCCGCGCGTCGATAGCGGCGGTCGCGCAGCACATGCTCGACGACTGCCGCGAGATCCTCGGTCGCGCCGCTGTGATAGGAGCGCAACAGGCGGTTCCCCTCGCCACTGCAGCCACGGCAATTCCAGGCGACGACATTCCAGCCGGCGCGCACGAGCGCCGCGGCCATTCCTTGCATATAAGTATCGCGCGAATTTCCCTCGAGTCCGTGCGCGAGAATGGCGACCCGATCCGCGCGGTGCGAACGTTCCCAATCCAGATCCAGAAAATCGCCGTCGGACGTCTCGATACGCTCGCGCTCGCGAGTAACCCATGGAACGCGCCGAAACACTGCGGGATGGATCGTCTGCAAGTGTCCGCCCCGCAGCCAGAACGGCGGCGCGTAGGTGGAGCGGACGATCAGCGGCATGAGGCGAAGGATGTTCATCCACGGATTGCCCGGATTCACGCAGATTCATTTCGTCTGTGAAAATCGGCGCAATCCACGGATTCTTGCCGCGTGAGCAATTTACTCGACGATTACGAGGCCCTCGTGCGGAAGCGCCGGGCGACGCGGCATTTCGTGGACGATCCCGTCGATCCCGCCCTGGTCGATCGCCTGCTCGGCATCGCGCAATGGGCGCCGAGCGGCTACAATCTACAGCCCACGCGCTTCGCTGTCGTGACCGGCCGCGCCATTCGTCCCGCACTCCGCCGCGCCTGCATGGACCAGGCCGCGATCGACGAAGCGCCGGTCGTGGTGATCTTCGCCGCGGATCATCGCGCCTACGAAAACCACATCGAGGAAACGCTCGCGCTCGATCTCGCCGCTGGTGCGACGACGCCGGAATACGTCGAATTTCTCCGCGGCATCCTGCCCCTTGCCTTCCGGCGCGATCCGCTGAGCTGGCTTTGGAAAACCGCGCTGCTTCCTTTCGTTCGCTGGGTCCGTCCCATTCCCGAGCTGCCCGCCGTGAACAAACGCTTCTGGCTCGCGAAGCAAACGATGCTGTGCGCGATGAATTTCCTGCTCGCCGCCGAAGCCTCCGGCCTCAACACGCTGCCCATGGAAGGCTTCGACACCGCTCGCGTCCGTCGAGCTCTTCGCCTGCCGCGCCACTGGGAACCAATGCTGGTCGTGGCGCTCGGTCGCGCCCGGCCCGGAACCGCGCCGCGGAAAACCCGCCTTCCACTCGAGCGCATCATCCTGCGGCGGTGAGCAAGCAGCCCTCCATGGTAAATTCTCGTCCTCATGGATAAATCCCAGATCGTCCAAGCCATCCTCGAATCCCTTCGCGCGGAGTTCGAGTCGCGTCAGACCGCGTCGAAACGCACGCGCGCCGGCGGGAGCGACTCCGAAAGCAAAGCCGAGAACAAATACGACACGCTCTCCATCGAGCAAAATTACCTCGCCGACGGCCTCGCCAAGCAGGCCCAGGCGGCGGCTCTCGCGGCCGCGGCCTACGAAAATCTTCCGCTTGCCGATTTTGCGCCGGGCGCGCCGATCGACCTGGGGGCGCTCGTCGAAATCTCGTTCCTTCGGGAAACAGAATGGTTTTTTCTTGGTCCTTCCGCCGGCGGCGTCGAGGTCGAACATGCGGGCCGGACAATCACCGTCCTCACGCCGGAGTCCCCGCTCGGCAGCCATCTTCTCGATCGTCGAGCCGGCGATTCGATTGTCTCCCCACCGGCAAGGATCGTGGCCGTCTATTGACACCACATCCTTGCTGTCGGACTTTTGCCATCTCTTCGCCACCGTGAAGACGATTTCACTTACATTCCAAGCGCTGTCTGATTTAGACGAATACCCATGACCGTAGTCCGCCGCCTTTTTCTTCTGCCCGCATTATTGCTGACAGGTTCATCCCTTCTCCAGGCGGCGGCCATCCCGAACAACGCCAGCGCCAATCTCGTCCTTGGTCAGACGCTCTTCACGACGAATACCAGCCCCTCGCCCGCCACCCCGAGCAGCCTGAGCACCCCCGGCGGCGTCGCCGTCGATCCCGTGACCGGAAAAGTTTTCGTCTCCGACCAGGGCAACAATCGCGTGCTCCGCTACGCCAGCATCGCCTCGCTCACGAATGGCGCCACGCCGGAGCTCGTCTTCGGCCAGGTGAATTTCTCGGCCAGCGCCCCCAATCAAGGCCTCACCGCTTCCCAGACCAGCCTGTGGAGCCCGAGCGGCCTTTTCTTCGACCCTGCCGGCCGGCTTTGGATTGCCGACATGCAAAACAGCCGCGTGCTGATGTTCGAAAACGCCGCCCACCTGACCAGCATGCCTGCCTACGCGGATCGTGTTTACGGTCAGCCCGACTTTGTCACCACCACGGCCGCGCCGACCCAAAGCAAACTCGCCTTCCCCGCCGGCCTTTGCGTGGATCCCGCCGGCGTGCTGTGGGTCGCGGACCAGGGAAGCCACCGCGTGCTCGCATTTAAAGATGCAGCCATGCTGGCAAACGGCGCTCCGGCCGATCGCGTGCTGGGGCAGACGCTCTTCACGACAAATGCCGCGGCACCCACCCAGACCGGTCTCTTTTCCCCGCAAGACGTTTCCGCCGACTCGACACACGTGTGGGTGGCCGACTACGGCAATAACCGCGTGGTGATGTATCCCAATTTTCCGACCATCAACGGCGCGCCGGCCAGCCTCGTGCTTGGCCAGATCAATTATATCACGGCCACTCCGGCGACCTCCGCCGTAGGTCTCACCGGCCCGACTTCCGTATTCGCGAGCGGCACCAGCCTCTGGGTCTCCGACAGCGGGAACAACCGTCTCCTGCGCTACGACAATACCTCCCTCCTTGGCAATGGCGATCCCGCCACCGGCGTCGTCGGGCAGGCCGGCTTTGTCACCAGCTCCTCGGGAGTCACCGCGCAGAAGATCTCGTTGCAATTCAACCACCTTTGGGTGAATCCCGCCGGCGATCTCTGGCTGGCCGATCGCCTGAACAATCGCGTGCTGCATTTCAACTACGTATCCCCACCGGTCGTTCCGGTCGTCACGTCGACCTTCACACTTACGGGCGGCAAAAAAATCAAAACCACCCGGGCGGTTGTGACCCTGCGTGGCACCGCGACCGCCTCCGCCGGCATCCGTCGTGTGAGCTACAACCTCAACGACGAAGGCTACGTTCGCGCAAAAGGCACCACGAACTGGAAAGCCAAAATCCGCATTCCTTTGGGCCGCAGCAAAATCGTCATCAACTCCGTGGCGCTCGACGGCACGATTTCCCCTCCGCTGAAAGTCATCGTGACGCGCAAATAAAGTCCGTCGCCGGCAATTCGAAAGCGTCGCTCGAAGACGCCGGGAAGCAGTCCGGCTTTATTCGTCATATCTTCGCGGCTGGATTGCTGTAGCTTTCGGCATCTATGGGCGATCGATCACCGAAATCCGTGCAGAAACAGGCTTCGCAAAAACAGGCGAGAACCAACACCTCGAACAACAAAAAGCAGCAGCTCGCGAACTCGCAGGCGGACGCCAGAAACAAAGCCGCCGGCGGAAAGAAAAAGTAGCCGGGCATCGAACGCGATCAATCTTCTTCGCCCCTAGGCCCGGATATTCGCGCCGCCATTTTGGCAATCACCCCGCGGACGATTTCCTCCGCGGTCTCCAGCTTCGAAAGCTGCGTCACTCGAAAAAGCGAAAGCTCGGTGGCGCCCTCCGCATGCGGATCGATGTCCTCTCCCCGCGCCGATTTCTGGACCTCGGCACGAATTTCATCGGCGATTTGTTTGAGACGGGAAAGATTCATCGGCTGCATTTTTAACACGGCGCGCTTCGCGTCGAAACATTTCGGCGTGCCCGAACGCTTCTAGGGTTGACTCCCTGGCCGCGTCCGGCACGGAATGCGGCATGAAGAATCTGTTCGCCCTTTGCCTCCTCGCCTGCGCGTTCACCGGCCACGCTTCCGCAGCGAA
>JAATET010000050.1 GCA_015655545.1 Chthoniobacterales bacterium
ACTCCGCCCACCAATTCGCGAAGCACGGCGTCCAATGGCCCGGCGGCTTCCTTGAGCGCCTCGATGCCTTCGGGCGCGGCCTTGGCCGTCGCATCCTTGCGTTCATGGCCGTAGCGGGCGGCGGAGCCTTCCTTCATTGCCTCGCGGCTGCCCATGCCGCGGTATTGTTTATAAAGTTTTCCGCCGATTTCGATGATGCGGCCCGGGGCCTCGTTGCAGCCGGCGAGCAGTCCTCCGCAAATCACCGCGTCGGCCAGCGTGAGCGCCTTCACCATGTCGCCGGATTTCGTGATGCCGCCGTCGGCGATCGTCTTCACGCCGAGTTTTTCCGCATCGCGCGAGGCGGCGTAGAGCGCGGTCATTTGCGGGATGCCGACTCCGGCGACGATGCGCGTGGTGCAGATGGAGCCCGGCCCCTGGCCGATCTTGATGCAATTCGCACCAGCCCGGGCGAGAAATTCGACGCCGTCGCCACAGGTCACGTTGCCGGCGATGATCGTGAGTTCGGGAAACGCCTCGCGCACGAGCTTTACCGCGTCGCCGACGCCTTTGGAAAATCCATGCGCGGTCGAGACAGCCACGACATCCAGACCCTCGTCGAGCAAACGCCCGACGTGCGACACGATCCGGTCGCGATCGAGCGATCCGTCGGCCAGTCGGTGGGGGGAGATGGCCGCGCCGCAGACGAGGCGGAGATTCGCGTCGCGAGCGGGCTTCACGGTGCGGCGGGATTCCTCGCCGATGCGCTCGATGTCGCTGAGCGTGAAAAGGCCGCGCAGCTTGTCCGCGTCATCCACGATGAGCAGCTTGTGAATGCCCATGTGCTCGGTGAAAAACTTATCCGCGGCGGCGATCGGCTTCTCGCGAATCTCCCGCTCGTGGAGCGTGAAGACTTGCGAACGCGGCGTCATGGCCTCGGCGACGATGCGGTCGCGATACCGCTCGCGCACCACGGAGCCGGAGAGCAAGCCAAGCAAACGATTGTCGTCGTCCACGACGGGAAACGTGCTGAAGCGGAAGCCGCGTTTTTCGACGAGGTCGAGAATCTCGCCGATTTTTTGGGTGGGTGAAACTTTGATCGGCTCCTGGATAAAGCCGTGGATGTGGTTTTTGACGCGCGCGACTTCCTTCACCTGCGCCTCGTCGGTCATGTTGTAATGGACGAGGCCGATGCCGCCATTGAGCGCCATCTGGATGGCCATTTTCGACTCCGTCACGGTATCCATGTCGGACGAGATGACGGGAATCTGCAGGCTGAGGCTGGGCGAGAGAGCGATCGAGAGATTCGTCTCGCGCGGGAGGACTTCCGAATATCGGGTGGCGAGCGAGAGGTCGTCAAACGTGAGCCCAAACGGCAGGCTGCTCGTGAAAAACGCGTCGGCGTCGAGGTAGAATGATGCCATGTGCGATACTGCCCACGCGCCGCCGGCCGCTCAAGCAGAAATCACTTCATTCAATTTCCCGCGCTCGGCGGACGATCGGAACGAACTGCCGAATGAAATCTCGCGCGACTAGAAATTCCACGAGGCTGGTGGACGCGCTCGCGGCGATTGCTTAGAAAAAGGCATGGCACAGTTTCCGGATGAGCAGTCGGAGAGCGGCGATTTCGAACGGCAGGAGGACGCCTTTCGCGACTGGGTGACGGCGGATGGTTCGTCGGATTATCCGGCGGAGCCCGGGCGCTACCATCTCTACGTCTCGCTGGCCTGTCCCTGGGCGCATCGCACGCTCATCGTCCGGCATTTGCTCGGCCTCGAGGAAATGATCGGCGCGACGGTCGTCGATCCGGTGCGCGACGCGCGCGGCTGGGCCTTCCGCGACGGGGCGGGCCATTCCGTCGATCCGGTGAACGGATTTCAATTTCTCGCCGAAGCGTATCGCGCGACGGATTCGGATTTCGACGGCCGCGTCACCGTGCCGGTGCTTTGGGACAAACAGACGCATCGCATCGTGAACAATTCCGAGGACGATATTTGCCGCATGTTTCACGATGCTTTTGGCCCCCGCGGCCAGGTGGGCACCGAGGCGGATCTTTTCCCTCCGGCCCTCGCGGACGACCAGTCGGCGCTGAGCGCATTCATTTACGAGAACATCAACAATGGCGTGTATCGCGCCGGATTCGCGAGCAGCCAGGCGGCCTACGAGCGCGCGGCGGCGGCTTTGTTTGCCGCGCTCGACGCACTCGAGAGCCGGCTCGGCACGCGGCGATTTCTCTTCGGATCGCACCCGGTGGAGACGGACTGGCGGCTTTTCTGCACGCTCATCCGCTTCGACGCGGTCTACCACGGCCATTTCAAATGCAACGTGCGCCGCATCGTGGACTATCCGCAGCTCGGCGGGTATTTGCGCGATCTCTACCAATGGCCCGGCATCGCGCCGCTCGTGAATTTCGACCACATCAAACGCCACTACTATTTCACGCACGACGACATTAATCCCACGCGTATCGTCCCGATCGGCCCCGACCTTTCGTGGCTCGATGAATTTCCCAATCGTCCCGAAACCGAGCGGGGCGAAGGCGAAGAGGCGGTTTGAAACTGCGCATGGTCGAGAAGGTTCCGGGGAAAATCCGGCAGTGGTCGGAAACGCTGCCGCTGCTCCTCGCCGGCGCGCTGCTGGCCTTGCGCGCGCTGTATCTTTTCACGCATGCCGTGGACTCGGACGAACCGCAGAATCTCCACGTCGTCTACGGCTGGTGGAAGGGCGATCTGCCATATCTGGGACAATTCGACAACCACACGCCGCTGCTTCACTGGCTGTTTCTGCCGTTCGCGGCGCTGGTTGGCGAAAATGCCAATGTCGTGGTGCTCGCGCGCCTCGCGCTCGTGCCGCTCAGCTTCGGAAGCGTGGGTTTGTTCTATCTTCTCTGCCGCCGGCTTTACGATCGGCGCACGGCTTTGTGGAGCGTCGCGATCACGCTGGCGCTCGCGGACTGGTCGCTGAAGTCGATTGAATTCCGGCCCGACATTCTCTGGATGTTCCTGTGGTTCGCGGCGCTTCTCGTCCTCGTGAAGCCCGACGGGCGCTGCGGCCCCGTCTCCTTTTTCCTGGCCGGCCTGCTGCTCGGCGCATCGGCGGCGGCCTCGGTCAAGACGGTGTTTCTCGTGCCGGCGCTGGCTGCGGGCTGGGGAGGTGCCTGGCTTCTTTCTGCGGAATTTCGCGTTCGTTATTCATGGTCGAAGATCCTGTGCTGCGCCCTGCTCGCGGGAGTCGGATTGGCCGTCGTGCCCGCGATGGTCGCCGGATATTTTGCATGGCGAGGCGCGCTCGACGAAATGCGTTTTTGCGTTTTTGCGATCAATAAAGATCCGTTGTTCACGGCGCGGTCATGGCTTTTTCTTGTCGGGCTTCCGGTGGGATTCGCCGCGACTGCCTGGCTGATTCGTCCAGGAGGACTTCGGCCGGCCTATCGAGGAGCTGCCTTTCTCACGGCGGCGGCTTACACTCTCGCGATCGTGGGATTTGGTCCTTACGAGTCGCTCGCGAAGCAGACTTTTCTTCCCGCATATCCGCTGCTCATTGCGGCGGCATGTCATTTTTGGCTGTCGCTTCGACCGTGGCGGGATGCGCAGATTTGCGTGGGGGGCAGCACGGTTTGTGCGGCGCTGGCGGTTGCGATGTTGTGGGAGAGCCCGCCGTTTCGCAACGGGACTGGCGAGCAGCGAGAGTTGCTGAAGTCCGTTCTCGATCATACGAAGCCCGGGGATCTGGTCATGGACTTGAAAGGAGAGACGATTTTTCGAAAACGTCCGGTGTATCTCGCCTATGTCGGCATCACGACGCGCGCGATGGAAAGTGGCCGCCTGGCCGCGCCGCCGACCGGGCAGCTGCGGGGCACGGCATTTGCCACCGAGCGCACGACAGGCTTTCCGCAGGAAATGCGCGCCTTCTTGCGAAAAAATTATCTGAGCACCGTGGGTGGCGATCTGCGGGTGGCGGGGAAACGTTTGAAGCCTTCCTGGGAAGCTGGCCGGTGGATCGAGCGCACGCGTGTCGAAATCCCGGGCCAATATGTCATTGCGGCGAAAGGCCACGTGCTCTCCGAGCGCCTCATTTCCGAACCAGGCGAGCAGGTCTTCGATCTGCCGACTGGAGGAAAGTCCCAAGTTCTCTTCTGGAAGACGGCCTGGCGATCGGGGCTGCGGCCGACGGAGGATTGAGCGGAAAATTTAACGGCAGCTTCGAGCGGGCGAAATCCTTCCGAACGTCGATCAATTTTTGATCAAGACCGTGACGGGCTGGATCACGGATTTGCCGTCCGAGTTCGTGGCCCGCACCTGGGCTTTGTATTTGCCATCTTTCAGGCCTTTGATGACGAATTTCCAGCCGGCCGGGCTGCCCGAGGCCG
This sequence comes from Chthoniobacterales bacterium, assembly GCA_015655545.1. Lineage (GTDB taxonomy): Bacteria > Verrucomicrobiota > Verrucomicrobiia > Chthoniobacterales > JAATET01 > JAATET01. Next base: position 4,349 of record JAATET010000050.1, read on the forward strand.
GCTTGAAGGGTTTTTTGCCCACGCGCACTTCCACCTTCACGGTATCGGCGGTCGCTGTGCCTTTCAAGGTCGCGTGGCCTCTGGTCCCGGTGACTTTCTTTTTCGTCGTGACCGCTGGCGGCACCGGGGCCGGGCTCGGAGGCGGCGGATCGCTGACGAGGATCATCAATGGAGAGCCGCCGGTGCCATCGACGTTCGTCGCGTTGACGGTGACGACCGTGAGGCCGGTGGTGGTCGGCGTGCCGGAGATGAGTCCGGTGGTGGTGTCCGCCGAGAGGCCGTCGGGCAGAGTGCCTTCGGTGATACTGTAGCTGGTGGGAGTTTCCGTAGCCGCGATTTGGTAGCGGAACGGCACGCCGCGCGTCGCTTGCACCCCGATTTCGCTGGTGATGGCGGGCACGGGATCGTTGACGATGCTCCACTTCGTGTAAACCAGATCGCTATAGAGATAGCGAGCGCCGGTCACGGCGAAAACCGGCATGGAGTCGAGCGGGGAACCGACATTGAGGATGAGGTTCTCTCCGTCCGTCCCGGCATAGGCGGTGAAGGCATTGAGGGCATCCATGACCGCGGCTCCGGTCAGAATTTTTCCGAAGACCGTGAAACCGTCATTTTGCGCATCCAGATTCGTGCTGTTGTCTGCTAGATTGACGAACCAACCCGAGGTGGCCGAGTCCGGGTCGTCGGGAAGCTTGGCCATGCTAAGTGTGCCTTTCACATTGCTGTAGGCGGGAAACGGGCCAGCTTCATTGGCGACCGCCGGATAGGCGCTGACGCTCTGGTAGCCGGTGAGTGAGGACCAAGTGAAGCTGCCTCCTTGCAATACGAATCCGGTATTGAGCCGGTGCGCAAAGGTCAGCACGTAGCGGCCGCTGCGAATATACTTCAGGAAGTTCGCGACGGTGAGCGGCTTGTCGGTGTCGTAGAGCTCGAAAGTCATGTTCCCGAGCGAAGTCTCCAGCAGGACGATCGTGCCGGTGGCCCGGCCATGCGTGCAGGCGCAAAGCAGGATGGCAAAGACGAAAAAGAACCGACGAGGGGACATGGGTTGGAAAATGTTGCACACGATCGGCGGGGAATCCACGGCAATGTTGCGGATTAGGGAGCGCTATTTTTGGCTTGGCCACGGCCTCGCGAGGGAGCCGGATGTTCAGTGCTCGAGCTGCAGGAAAAACGGGGTGAACATCATGGCCACGAAAATTACGATAAAAAGCACGCTGAGCGTCTTTAACAAGAGGCAGCTCGCGAACAGCCGCGCGTCGCGGAGGTCGGATTGATCCTGGAAGAGGAAGCCGAGCAGTGAGAAGAATTTGTCCATGCCGTTCTTGCGCCGGGTCGGAGTTCCGAAAAGCGCCGCATGGCGGGCGGGGTGCCGGTCGCGCAGCCGTCGAAAAATTCCGCGATACGTCAGGAACCACGCGACGGCGTCCGCGCTCAGCACCAAAAAGTAGATTCCCAGCACAGTATCCGGCATCGTGGCCGAGATCATTAGCGACGAAGCGCGGCGAGGTCATCGAAATAGCGCGGGCGGCGGCGCGGAGGCCGCAAAGAAAAAAGGGCGGACCCGGTTGCGGTCCGGCCCCTGATCGAAACGGTTGCCGCGTCGTGCGAATTCCCTTTGAACGTGCCTTTGCCCGCCTTTGCCGCCGCGCTGAAGGTGCCCCGCACCCGCATGCCGTGCGGCGAGCAGTGACGCAAAGGCGGTCCGCATTTCCGGCTAATCCTCGAGACCGAGGTAGTGGCGGGCCTTGGGTTTTTCCGGGCCTTGATGCAGGGCGAAGATGGTGGCGCGGAGCTGCAGGTCGTCCATGGTGAAGCGATCAACCTGAAGGAGGTGATCGGCCCAGGAATCGAGCCGGAAGAGCTCCACGAAGCGGTCGGGATTTTCCATGTCGTGGTAGAGCCGCCAGCGGCGGGCGCCGTCGCGCAGGCGCTGCTCGCGGAGCTGGCGCATGAGGGTGCGGAAGGTCCCGGCGTTTTCCGGCGCGATGAAAAATTCCACCGTGACGAGCACGGGGCCGTCGTCCGGATCGCTGGTGACGTGGTCGTGTGCGTAGGGCCAGTCGACGGGCCGATTCAAATCGACGGCGTCATGGCTGGTGAGCGGAAAAAAGCGGATGCCGAGCAATCCCAGCACGAGGCCGCCGGCGGCGAGGGCGAAGCATTCGGCGGTGCCGACGCGGCCGGCCAGCCAACCCCACAGGGCTCCGTCGAGGGCGAGGGTGCCCTGGAAGGTGAGCAGGTAGAAGGAGAGGGCGCGGCCTCGCACCCAGGCGGGGACGGCGGTCTGGACGGCGACGTTGAAATTGATGAACACGCCGACCCACGCGCCGCCGGCGAGGAAAAGCAGGAGGGCGGCGAGGCGGATGTCTTTCGTGAAGGCGAGGCCGGCATAGGCCGTGGCGCAGAGGAGCCCGCCGCTGAGGAGAATGCGATCGAGCTGGAAACGGCTTCGCAAGTGCGGCGCGGTGAGGGCGGAGAGAATGGAGCCCAGACCGAAGGCGCCGAGCAGCAGGCCGTAGCCGGTGGCATTCGTCCGGACGACGTCGCGGGCGAAGAGCGGAAGCAGCGCCCAGACGGATCCGGCGCAGAGATTGTAGATGGCGGCGCGGGCGATGGGCGCCTGCAGGCGCGGGGCGTGGAGCAGGTAGCGGAGGCCGGCGCGGATGGCGCTGGCGATGTCTTCGGTATGCTTGCGCGGAGGCGCGGGCTCGGGCTTCCAAAGGCTGACGGCGAGCAGCACGGCGACGAAGGACGCGGCGTTCGCAAGAAAGGCGAAGGCAGCTCCGGCGGTCGCGACGAGGAGGCCGCCGAGCGCGGGGCCGAAGGCGCGGGCGACGTTGAAGGAAATGGCGTTCAGCGAGACGGCGGCGGGCACCCAGGGCTTCGGCACGAGATCCTGCACCGTGGCCTGCCAAGCGGGGAGACTGATGGCGGCGCCGAGGCCGATGGCGAAAGTGAGCGCGAGCAGCGAGTGGGGCGTGATGTGACCCAAAAACGCGAGCCCGCTGAGCAGCGCGGCCATGGCGAGCATCCAGGTTTGCGACCAGAAAAGGAGGTGCTTGCGGTCGACGATGTCGGCGAGCGCACCGGCGGGAAGTCCCACGAGGAAGACGGGCAGCGTGGCGGCGGTCTGCACGAGGCCGACGAGCGTGGTGGATGTCGTGAGGCCGGTCATCAGCCACGCCGCGGCGACCGATTGCACGAGCGTGCCGAGATTCGAGACGAGATTCGCGGACCAGATGGCGCGAAAGGCCGGGATGCCGAGCGGTGCGAGCAGTGAGGTCTTGGACTTGTCCTTCAAAACCGGGACAATTTACACGCGGGAGCGGGCGGTGTCAGCGGCGATCCGACGATCATGTCAGCGGAAGAGACGCTGACCGGCCAGTCCGGCGGCGGGTTGGCGGAGGGGGCGCGCCGACGGCGGATTGGCCATTTTCTAGAGCTCGAAAATCGCGAGGACGGGGTGGTGATCGCTCACGCCGGCGGCATTTCCCACGGTCACGGATTTCAGCTTCAGCCCGGAAAAGAAAATATGGTCGAAGGTATCGGGCGGATATTTTCCTCCGCCCGGGATGGTGACTCGTTTCGAGGCGGGGAGGCCCGTGAAAACCCATTGGAGGTTATCGCCGCGGATCAGGTCGAGGGAATGGTCGGATCGAAAGGCGGGGTTTTCCTTGCTCGAGTTGCAATCGCCGCCGACCAGGATGTCGCATTTGCCCCGTGGGCCGTAGAGGGCCAGCATTTCCCGGAGGTGGGCGCGGAATTGTTTGGCCGATTCCTCGCGCACCTTCGCGGTCGCCTCGATGCCGCCGAGATTGCTTTTCTGATGCAGCGAATAGGTGAGCAGAAAGCCCCCGCCCGGCAGCTTCAGTGCGGCGAAGGCGTATCCACGCGGCGGATCGTCGGGGCCGAGGGTGGGTTTCCAGACATCGAACCACGCGGAATCCGCAGGCAGCTTCGAGGCGATGACGAGATTCTGCGGTCGCGTCGTGTAAGCGCTGACGACGTCCACGCGCAGACCGGGAACGACCGAGCAGAGCTCCTCGGCGGCCTGGCGGTCCGCGACTTCCTGGCAAAGGAGGATATCCGGATCGAGCGCCTTCACGATGGCTTGCGCGGCTTTCATCTGCGTCGCCTTTTCTTCAGCCGTCGCGTTGGGATGGCCGCCGGGGAGCCACTCGGTATTCCAAGTGACGACTTTGAGCGGAGCCGGAAAAGCATGGGAAACGAATGCCAGACCGCAAAACAAAAACAGAAGGGAACGCATGTGCGGCTTCAGCGGAGCAGATTCCGAGCCTGATTGCCAAATCCTTTGCGAAGCCGCGAGGGCATTTTGCGACTCTGGAATGCTGAATTTCGAATAGACCGCCCGGACAGTGATCGTCCGCCAAGCATACGATGCGCCGGGGCTGGCGTTTATTTCGGCGAGGGCACGATGTAGGCGAAGCCGCCGGGCAGGAGAAAGAATTTCGAGGGCACGGGCTGGCCGTGGACCTTCGCATCGGGCTTGAACTCGAGGAAAACATACTCGTCGATCTTGTGCGCGGACTCCACGAGCGCCGCCAGGCCCGGAGTGGTGCTGAGCGGCGGCTCGTTCGATCCGAGCGGCTTCATCGCGTGGGGGGGCGTCCATTTGCCGTCGGGCTTTTGGACGGAGAGGGCGGGCGCGCCGAGGCCGGAGGTGACCTTGAAGAAGGGCAGGCCGCCGGGTTGGTTCGAAAAATAGCGGGCCGAGCCGGGCATCTCGATCGAGCTGCAGGCGGCAAGGGCCAGGGCGGCGAGGGCCAGGGGAGCGAGGAGGCGGTTCATAAAATGCGGACTCCTCTTCTCACCCGCGGCGGCGCAAAGTGCAAAGGGAACTTTCGCGGACGGCAAGGAATCGGTTACGGTCCGCCTCCATGGAACTCGATCTCGAAAATGAGCACGCGGAACGGGCGTATCCGATCCTGGCCTCGCTGGTCACGCCGCGGCCGATCGCGTGGGTGACGACGCTCGGCACGGAGGGCGCGGTGAACGCGGCGCCGTTCAGCTTTTTTAACCTGCTGGGCGCGAATCCGCCGATTTTAGGCTTCTGTCCCGGCGACCGGGCGAACGGAACCCCGAAGGATACGGCGCTCAACGTGCGGGCGGGGCATGAGTTCGTGGTGAATCTGGTGGACGAGGCGCTGGCCGAGGCGATGAACCGCACCGCCGCGACGCTGCCCTATGGCGAGGAGGAGTTGAGGCATGCGGGGCTCACGACGCGGCCATCTTCCGTGGTGCGCCCGCCGCGCATCGCGGAATCTCCCGCGAGTCTGGAATGCGTGGAGTGGGGGACTTTGCAAATCGGCGGCAATCGCCTGGTGATCGGCCTCATTAAACGGGTGCATGTGCGCGACGAGCTGTTCGACTTGGCGACTCAGCGGATTGTCACCGAGAAATTTCATCCGATTGGCCGGATGGCGAGTCCCGATTGGTATTGCCGGACGGGTGAGCGATTCGAGATGCGCCGGCCGGAATAGGAGCGGATTATCTGAATTTAGAGCAAATGAATCTGCAGTCGCCCCGTTCAGTCGGGACGCAGCCAGGCATGTCACCGAGCACGGCGACAGAGCGCCGTGGCTACAGTTATGCGTAAATTTTGGAGGGGGCTCATTCCTGCTTTCGTTGGAGCAGAGACTTAGTTCGTCTTCAAAACCTGGATGAAAGCTTCCTGCGGGATGTTCACGGAACCGATGGATTTCATCCGCTTTTTGCCTTCCTTCTGCTTCTCAAGTAATTTCCTTTTTCGCGTAATATCACCACCGTAGCACTTGGCGGTCACATCTTTACGCATTGCGCTCACGCTTTCTCTGGCGACAATCTTGCCGCCGATCGCGGCCTGAATCGCGACTTGGTAAAGTTGCTTGGGGATGACTTCCTTGAGCTTGGCGGCGATCATGCGGCCGCGGTATTCCGCCTTGTCGCGATGGACAATGCTGCTGAAGGCATCGACTGGTTCGCCATTCACGAGGAGGTCGAGTTTCACGAGATTCGAGGCGCGGTAGCCTTTCGGCTCATAGTCCATACTGCCGTAGCCGCGGGTGAGGGTTTTGATTTTGTCGTGGAAGTCGACGAGGATTTCGTTGAGCGGGATGGTGGCGGTGATCATCACCCGGCGGGTGTCGAGGCTCTCGGTGTGCTCGACGGAGCCGCGTTTTTCCATGATGAGCTGCATCATGTCGCCGATGTTTTCGTTCGGCACCATCACGAAGCATTCGACGACCGGTTCGCGGATCTCCTCGATGACGCTCATGTCGGGGAGATTCGCGGGATTATCCACCTCGAGGAGCTTGCCATTCGTCTTCAGGACCTCGTAGATGACGCTGGGGTAGGTGGAGATGATGTCCATGTCATACTCGCGCCGCAGCCGCTCGATGATGATCTCCATGTGGAGCAGGCCGAGGAAACCGCAGCGGAAACCGAAGCCGAGCGCGACGGAGGATTCGCTGGAGAAGGCGAATGCGGCGTCGTTGAGCTGCAGCTTGCCCATGGCGGCTTTGAGGTGCTCGAAGTCGGCGGTATTGATCGGGTAAATGCCGCTGTAAACCATCGGATGCACCTCCTGGAAGCCGGGCAGGGGTTCGGTGGCGGGCTTGCGCGCGTCGGTAAGGGTGTCGCCGATCTTGATCTCGGCGGTCGTCTTGATATTCGCGATGAAATAGCCGACGTCGCCCGAGCTGAGCTCGGGCGTGGCGAACATCTTCGGGGTGAAGACGCCGACTTCCTTGATCTCGTAGTTTTTGTTCGTGGACATCAGCTTCACCGGCGTGCCGGGAGCGAGGCGACCGGAGAAGACGCGCACGTAACCGATGACGCCGCGGTAGCCGTCGAAGACGGAATCGAACACGAGCGCGCGGAGGACTTCGTCGGTATTTTTCGGCGGCGCGGGCATACGCGTGACGATGGCTTCGAGAATGTCGTGGATGCCGATGCCGGCCTTGGCGCTCGCGTGGATGGCTTCGTCGGCGGGAATGGCAAGGATGTCCTCGAGCTGCTTGCGGACGGAGGGAAGGTCGGCGTTCGGCAGGTCGATCTTGTTGATGACGGGGATGATCGTGAGGTTTTGCTTCGTCGCGAGGTGGACGTTCGCGACGGTCTGCGCCTCGACGCCCTGCGCGGCGTCGACGATGAGGAGCGCGCCTTCGCAGGCGGCCAGGCTGCGCGAGACTTCGTAGGTGAAATCGACGTGGCCGGGCGTGTCCATGAGGTTCAGCCGGTAGTCGAGGCCGTCGTCGGCGCGGTATTTCATCGCGACGGGATGGGATTTGATCGTGATGCCGCGCTCGCGCTCCAGGTCCATCGAGTCGAGCAGCTGATCCTCTTTTTGGCGCTCGGAAATCGTGTTCGTCGACTCCAGCAGACGATCGGAAAGGGTCGTCTTGCCGTGGTCGATGTGGGCAATGATGCAGAAGTTACGGGTGCGTTCGATGGACATCGCGAGCCGGCAACGATCCGTGACCGGCGAAGGAGTGTCAACTAAACAGGATTGACAGGATTTGCCGGATTAACGGGAGTGGAGGGAATGGACGACGAGAAGGACGAGCAACCGCCGTTTCGGTGGAATCCGCAGGCGGTATTCATGCTGTTTTTTTTCATGCTCGCGATGGCGATCCCGCTGATGGGCGTGGCGTGGTTCGCGCGGGGATATCTTTCCGCACAGCAGCGTGCGGTGACGCTTCCTGCACCTGCGCCGACTCCCGCAGCCAGGATCGATATGAAGACGCTGGAGAAAAGCCTGGAGCGCGTATCGGACGAGCAGTTTGCTTCAACGGTGACGCTCAAGGTCGGGAATGGGGTGGAGTTGGAAGTCGCTGCGGAAGATATGAATGCCCGGATCGCGCGGATTATGGAACTGGCGAGGGATGCGGGAGGGAGCGCGCTGGACATGAGCAGCAGTAAGTCCGATGGGGCTGCGCGGCGCGTAATGGTGCAAGTGCCGGCATCGCGATACGAGCTGCTAAAGCGGGCGATTCATGGAGATCGCGTGGATTTTTCCGCGATTCCGGCGGGAACCGCCGCACAAATGTTTGAGGTGGATTTGAAGGCGCCATGATCCTGGTGACGTTTGCGGTGCCATTCGAGAGCGCGGCGTTTCGGAAGCGGGCTGTAAGCCGCTCGGTGCGGATTGTCCATACAGGCGTAGGGATGGATGCGGCGCGGGTGGCGCTGGAAAATGCAGTGTGCGAATCGATGCCGGAGCGCGTGATTGCCTCCGGTTTTGCGGGCGCTCTGGTGCCGGATATCCATATCGGCGATATTGTCTGCGATATGGAAAGCAAGGCGGGCCGACAATCGCGGTTTGCCACGGCTCATGAGGTGCTTGCGAATGCGATCTCGAAACGCGAATTTCGGGAGCAAACCGGCGCTGAAGTGGTGGACATGGAGACGGACGCTATTCGTGAAGTGTGCCGCGTTGCGAATATTCAAGTAACCGCGTTGAGGGCGATCAGCGACGAGGCGGAGGATGATCTCGGATTGCCCCCGGAACTGCTGCATTTGTTAGCCAGACATCCGCTTCGAGCGATGCCAAAGCTTGTGCATATGCTGCTTGCCGACAAATCCAACAGACAGGGGTTTATGCGGCTGATACGAGGCTGCCGCCAAGCTCAAATGATGCTGGCAGACGCTCTCGAACAGGAGATTGCCTCTCGCTCGTTCCGGAGCGTAGGAACAGGCGAATAATCTGTTCTGAAGTTGTTCACAAAAGCTCAAGTCTCTACGGTCCAGTGCATAACAAATAACATAATACAATATATGTCATGTATAATCGAATTGATTTGCTGTGTGGGAAAATTGTTCTGAAGGGCATTTCGCAATTAATAGCCGCTGTGCCGCCAACCCAAGCCGGCTGACAGTTCATCTGCCGCCTGCCGGACCGCACGAACGGCCTCGATGATTCGGTGTTGCCGCAGCCGGCTCGCGGCACCCGTGATTCCAATGGCCGCCATTACAGCACCCGTGCCATCACGCACCGGCGCGGCAATGCAGCGCACGCCCGGATGGTATTCTTCGTTATCGGTCGCATAACCGCGTTTCCGCGTTCGTTGCAATTCCTGCAGAAGGTCGGCTGTTTTCACAAGTGTGCGTCGGGTGCGCGCCTCACGCTGCGACTCGGGAACGATCTCGTCGAGACGATCGATGAAGTTCCATGCCAGAAATACCTTTCCGGTCGCGGAACAATGCGCCGCTGCGGCACTTCCCGCCCGTGACGCAGCGCGAAGGGCTTGTGCGCTGTCGCATACGCGCAGAATCAACGCACGCCCCTCGCTCCACATCGCAAGGTGGCTCGTTTCGCCAATGTCCCGGGTAAGGCGTTCCAGCACGGGGCCGGCCAGCGCGCTTGCATCCAGCTTTTCGAGGGTGCGCATTCCCATTGGGATGAGTTCCATTCCAAGCGCGTAACCCGATGTGCCTGAGCTGATGAAGCCTTCGCTGGCCAGTGTCTCCAGGATCCGAAAGCAGGTCGTCCGCGGAATTGACAGGCTTTTTGCGACAGCACCCGCCGATACCGGATGCGGCTCCTCACGCAGCGCTTTCAATACGCGGCAGGCATTCGCCAGATTGGGAATGCGATATTGATGCATGACAATATTCATATATGGATGGGCGGTAAATTTCAAGTAACGTTGCTATTGAAGTCCATGCAGATTGGTTATTTCCTTTGATTTCGCTGTCGTATTCCGCTCCATTTATTCAGCTGTATCTTTATATGTTCATATATGAACGTAGTGCCCATGATCGTCCATTTTCATTCTCTGCCCGGCCTGAACGAAACGTTCTCGATGGATTCCACCGCATTGCGCGCGAACTTTCTTCTACAGGGCCTGTTTTCCCCCGGTGAACTGCGGCTCGTGGCTACCGATCTGGATCGAGCGGCGGTGGGCGCGGCATGCCCGACCACACAAGCGCCGCTTTTGCTCGAGAGTTCGCCGGAATTTCGCAGCGCCTATTTTTGTGAGCGCCGGGAGCTTGGTGTGCTCAATCTCGGCGGAAATGGGAGCGTCACCGTGGATGGTGTCGTGTTCCCGCTGGCTCCCCGCGAATGCCTGTATGTCGGCCGCGGTGCGCGAGAGGTTGGCTTCACAAGCGAAGCCGACGAATCCCCCGCGGCATTTTATCTCGTGAGTTATCCGGCGCATGCGGCGCATCCCACCCGCAAGGCGGATGCGGACACGACTAATATCGTCCAGCTTGGCAGCGCTGCGGAAGCCAACGAGCGGACACTTTATCAATATATTCACGAGGGCGGAATTCAAAGCTGCCAACTCGTGATGGGCTATACGGAATTGGCCGAGGGAAGCGTCTGGAATACCATGCCGCCGCACACGCATCTTCGCCGCACGGAGCTGTATTGCTATTTCGACGTCCCGGAAGGCCACGCCGTTCTTCACATGATGGGCGAGCCGGACAATACCCGCCCCCTTTGGGTCGCCGACCGGCAGGTCGTGCTCTCGCCGGCATGGTCGATCCACTGCGGCGCAGGCACGGCCAGCTATCGCTTCGTCTGGGCAATGGGCGGCGAAAATCAACGCTTCGACGACATGGACCGCGTGGCGATCCCGAAGCTTCGCTGATTGCCAATTCGCTCATGAAAAATCCTTTCGATCTCTCCGGCAAAACCGCTATCGTCACCGGCTGCTCGCGTGGCATCGGCATGGCCATTGCGGAAGGCTTGGCGCAGGCTGGCGCGGACATCATCGGAGTCAGCGCAAGTTTGCCAGCCCACGGAAGCCCGTGTGAACAAGCTGTGCTGGCTTGCGGCCGGGTATTCACGGGATACGCGGTCGATCTTTCCGATCGCGCCGCGCTGTATGCATTTATTGCAAAAGTGCGCGAGACTCACGGTGCGCCGGACATTCTGGTCAACAACGCCGGCATCATTCGCCGCGCTCCTGCCAGCGAGCACTCGGACGCCGACTGGGACCAGGTGCTGGCCACGAACCTCGACTCCCCTTTCCTGCTTGCGCGTGAGTTCGGCCGCGACATGTGCGCCCGCGGATCGGGAAAAATCATCTTCATCGCCTCGCTTCTCACCTTCCAGGGCGGCATTACGGTGCCCGGCTATGCGGCGAGCAAGGGGGCCATCGGCCAGCTCACCAAGGCACTGGCCAACGAATGGGCAAGCCGCGGCGTAAACGTCAACGCCATCGCCCCGGGCTATGTCTCGACCGATAATACCGAGGCTTTGCGAAACGACTCCACCCGTGCAGGGCAAATCCTCGCCCGCATTCCCGCCAGCCGCTGGGGCGAGCCGCACGACTTCGCTGGGCCGGCCGTGTTCCTGGCATCCGACGCAGCCGCCTATATTCATGGCGAGGTGCTCGTCGTCGATGGCGGCTGGATGGGGAGATGAATGAATTTAAAACAATGAGCAGCGCGTTATCTCTTCTTCAAACCCACCGGCTCGTGCCAGTCCTCGAACTCGAGGACGCCGATGCCGCGATTCCGCTCGGAGAAGCTCTCATGACGGGTGGACTTCCCATTGCGGAAATTACCTTCCGGACGGAAGCCGCCCTTGAAAGTGTGCGTCGCATGAGTGGGATCGCCGGACTCCTCGTCGGGGCCGGCACCATTATCAATGCCGAGCAGGCGCGGGCGGCGGTGGATGCGGGGGCGCAATTTCTCGTCTCCCCCGGCTGCTTCCCGAAGGTCATCGCGTTTGCCGCGCAGGCCGGTGTGCCGATTTTCCCTGGCGTGGCGACGCCCACCGAAATCGGCATCGCGCTGGATCACGGCCAGTCGCTGCTTAAATTTTTCCCAGCCGAGGCGCTTGGAGGTCCGGCCATGCTCAAGGCGCTCGCCGCACCCTTCCCGGCGGTTTCGTTCATACCGACGGGCGGAATCAATCCAACCAACCTCGCCCATTATCTCACCCTGCCCCGCGTGCTCGCCTGCGGCGGAAGCTGGATCACCGATAAATCCCTGCTCCGCGCGGGCGCGTTCGACACGATCCGCGACCGCACTGCCGCGGCCGTCGCCCTCGTCCAGGAAATCACTGCCACAGTCTAGTTTCCCCCATGTCCCTCCCGCTCCGTTCCTCCAGCGAATGCGCCTACGATTGCATCTCCCTTGGCGAAATCATGCTGCGCCTCGATCCCGGCGACTGCCGCATCAGCACCGCCCGTCGTTTTGATGTCTGGGAAGGCGGCGGCGAATACAATGTCTCTCGCGGCTTGCGAAAATGCTTTGGCCTGCGCACCGCGGCATGCACCGCTTTCGTGGATAATCCGGTGGGCCGCCTGCTGGAGAATCTGGTCCTCCAGGGCGGCGTGAGCATGGACTTCGTCCAGTGGCGCGGCGACGACGGCATCGGCCGCTCTGTGCGGAACGGGCTGAATTTCACCGAGCGCGGCTTCGGCGTTCGCGGCGCCATCGGCGTGTCGGATCGCGGCCATTCGGCGGCCTCGCAACTCAAGCCGGGCGATTTCGATTGGGATCACATCTTCGGTCGGCTTGGAGCCCGGTGGTTTCATACCGGCGGAATTTTCGCGGCGCTCTCGGAAAGCGCCGCCGAACTCACCATCGAGGCCGTGCAGGCCGCCCGCGGGCATGGGACGATCGTCAGCTACGATTTGAATTACCGCCCTTCCCTTTGGAAAAGCATCGGCGGCATCCAGCGCGCGCGCGAAGTGAACCGCGAAATCGCGCGGCATGTCGATGTGATGCTCGGCAACGAGGAGGACTTCACCGCCTGCCTCGGAGTCGAGGTCGAAGGCATGGACGAACACTTGACCCGGATCGAAGCGGCAGCCTTTCGCCGCATGATCGAGCGCGTCGTCGCGGAATATCCGAACTTTCGCGCCGTCGCAACGACTCTGCGGCGCGTGCTCACCGCCTCGCGCAACGATTGGAGCGCCATTTGCTGGCATGAGGGCGCGTTTTACGAGAGCCATAAATACGAGGCTCTCGAAATCCACGACCGCGTCGGCGGCGGCGACAGCTTCGCCAGCGGCTTGATTTATGGCTTTCTCACCAGCGGCGAAGCGGGACCGGCCGTGGATTACGGCGCGGCACACGGCGCTCTGGCCATGACGACGCCCGGAGACACCTCCATGGCCACCTTGAAGGAAGTCGAAAATCTCAAATCGGGCGGCTCCGCCCGCGTCGTTCGTTAATACAACCACTCCCCCACCATGAAAGCTCGACTCCCAGCCCTTGTTATTCTCTCCGCTTTGCTCAACGCCGGTCTTTCGTCCGGCGAGGAATCCAAGGCTCTCGTCCCGGCAGAAATCACCGCCACTCTCAAGCGCGTGGCGGATTGGCAGCTGGCGAATCCGAACCGCACCGACCTGCGCGATTGGGTCATCGCGCCGCTTTACGACGGCTTGATCGATACCAGCGAAACGACGGGAGATCCCAAATACCTCGCCGCCGTGCTGCGCATGGGCCTCCAGTCCGGTTGGGAACCCGGCAACCGCCTCTACCATGCCGACGATCAAGCGGTCGGTCACGCATGGCTCGATATCTATTTGATGGATCCCTCGCATGCCGAGCGCCTCAAGCCGTTCAAGGAACGGATCGACGCGATCCTTTCCAACCCGGTCACGGAAAAGCTCGCGATGGGGAAAAAAGCGAAAACGCCCGGTGTCGAAGTCGGCGACCGCTGGACGTGGTGCGATGCATTGTTTATGGCGCCGCCCACGCTTGCGCGTCTCGCGCAGGCCACCGGTGACGAGCGCTACCTGAAGTTTCTCGATGGCGAATATCGCGCGACCTGCGACGCGCTTTTTGATCCGAAGGAAAATCTTTTTTATCGCGATGCCCGCTTCATCGGGCAGAAGACGCCGAATGGCGCGAAGGTTTTCTGGAGCCGCGGAAACGGCTGGGTGTTCGCCGGGCTCCCGATGCTGCTCGACTCGCTGCCCGCCGATCACCCGACGCGGAAATTCTACGTGGAATTGTTTCAAAAAATGGCCCCTGTGGTGCTGTCCACGCAGCAGCCGGATGGGCTTTGGTATCCGAGCTTGGCGGATCCCAAGCAGATCGCCATGGGTGAAACAAGCGGGAGCGCTTTTTTCGTTTACGGCCTCGCCTGGGGAGTTCACCACGGCCTGCTTGATCACGATACCTTCTGGCCTGCCGTCGAGCGCGGGTGGAAGGCCGTGCTCACCCGGGTCGCCGCGGATGGCGCGGTGGGTTTCGTGCAAAAAATCGGCGACTCCCCTGGCCATCTCTCGGCGGACTCTCGTCAACTTTACGGCACGGGTGCAGTCTTGATGGCAGGCTCCGAAATTTTGCGCACGCTCGGCGCAGCGGCAAAAACCAGCCCGGCCGATCTGCTCGGCGAAGCGGAAAAACTCGCCGCCGCCGACAAGACGCCGCGAGCTTACGCCCGCCTGGTGCCGGAGCGAAAGGACGATCTCGCGTGGGAAAACGACAAAATAGCCCATCGCGTTTATGGGCCGGCCTTGCGCCCTGGCATCGAAGGCAGCGGCATCGACGCGTGGGCGAAAAGCGTGAGCTATCCGGTCCTCGACAAATGGTATGCCGACGATCTCGCGGGCCGGCAGAGCTATCACAAGAATCACGGCGAAGGTTACGACGGCTTTGAGGTCGGCGACTCCCGCGGCTGCGGCGGACTTGGAATCTGGAAGAACCGGCATCTGATCGTGGCGGACGTCTATGATGACGCGACGATCTTCTGGACGGCCCCGGACGTGGCCGAATTTCAGACGCGTTATTCCTATCCGCCCATCGACGGAAAACGCTACCGCGAAACGAGGGTGACGCGCTTGCGCCTCGGTGAACATCTCAACGAAATCACCTCCCGTTTCACGCTCGACGCGCCGGGCAATCCTCCTGCGGCAAATTTGGAGATCGCCATCGGGTTGATCACGCAAACGCCAAAGGGCGAAATTATTCTTCAGCCGGAAGCGGGCCGGATCGCGATTTGGGATTTTCTCCAACCGGGCGGCGAGCGATTCGGAACCGGCGTGGTGGTTTCACCCGGCGCCACCGCGTTGCACCAACCGCCCACCAAGACTTCAAAGAGAGAGGAAGCCCTCGTCATCGTGCGCACCGACGCGAATGGAGAGATCAAATACCGGATGGGCTTTGGCTGGGCCGGGGACGGCGAGACTACATCCAAGGAAGCGTGGCTTCGCCTGCTGGAAAAATCGCCGTCCAATGCGCAAAATTAAGCGTCTTGGCGATTGCCTTCAAGAATCTCAACTCTGACTCGCTCTTACTCTTTCTCGCGCAGGTTTCCGTAGCTCTCGATGAGATTGTGGAAAAATATTCCGGAGGGCTCGAGGCTGCGGTCTTTCGTCTGCGGATTCATGATCGCGAGGCCGAAGTTCGCCTTGTAGCCCTCGTGCCATTCGTAGTTGTCCACGAGTGTCCAGGCGAGGTAGCCGCGCACGTCCGCGCCATCGGCCATCGCGCGGCGCATCTGGTTGATGTGGTCGCGGTAGTATTTGATCTTTTTCTGCTCGTTGAGCGTGCCGATTCCGTTCTCGGTAATGACCATCGGCTTCCGGTAGCGGTGCTGGACGTCCATGATGAGGCTATAGAAAGACTCTGGATCGATGACCCAGCCCATTTGCGTGTAATTCGATGCTTTTTCGCCCCGGCCGGCGTAGAAAAAATCCACGATGGTCGCATTCTGGCTGTAGTAGTAATTGAAGCCGATCAAATCACAGACGTCATAAACGCCGTCGAGATGATCGTAGCAGACGCGCTGCATGGCGTTGAAGACTGCGCCTGTGGGATCCCACAAAAAGTTGCGCTTCCACCACGGCAGCGCCTGCACGCTCATTACCAGGGCGTCCGGCCGCTCGCGCTTGATGATCGCGGCTGCCTCGCGGAACTGCGCGATGCAGGCTTTCATCGCATGCTTGTAGCCGACGGTGTCGAGCAGCGCGGACGGCGGCCAATGGTCGCCGAGATACGAGAGCGGCAGCATGCCATTCGGCTCGTTCTGGGGCGCGTAGATTCGGACGTAGGGCTTGAGCGCCTGGACCATGCGCGTGACGTAGGCCCGCCAGTGGGCATCCGCGTCGGGATGCAGCCAATGGGATTTTCCCGGCCGATTCAGATTCGTCAGCCAGTCGGGAAATGTGAAATGCCAGAGGCATACGATCGGCTCGATGCCGGCGGCTTTCGCCTTTTTCGCGATCGTGATGTAGTGCTGAATCGCCTCTTCGTTATAGGCACCCGGCTTCGGTTCGACGCGCGCCCATTCGACGCCGAAGCGATAATGGTTCACGCCCATCTGCCGGAGCAGCGCGAGATCTTTGTCGAATTGCGTATAGGAATATGTCCCTTCGCCGCGTTCCGGCGCCGCGCCTTTTTCCACGTAAAGATCCCAGTCGGTCTTGAAGTAGCGCGGATCTTTCGGCGCGTATCCTTTGTCCTCGGTCTGGTAGGCGCTGGTGGACACGCCCCACCAGAATGGTCCCGTCTCGACCGTGGAATTTTCCGCGCCCTGTTTCTTCGAGATGTGCGGGGGCCAGGGCGATGTGACGCAACCGGCCAGCCCGGCCAGGCCCAGAAGAAATACGGCGATCCATCGAGAGCTGCTCAGCAAATACCCGCCCATGTGGCGCACACGCATACCGGGAATCGCACCGCAGCGCAAACCTCGCGCTCGGTTTTTCCTGCAACTTTGGCTCGCGAGTCGTGTTTCGCCCGGCTAGACACAAATTTCATGCGTTCCATTTCTGCTTGTTTGGCTCTCGGTTTCGCAATCGCCGGCGCATCCGCATTTGCCGAGCCGGATCTCGGTAAACTTCCGCCGCCATCCGCGAAAGCCGGCGTGACTTATGCGGCGGATATTCGTCCGATTTTTGAGGTGAGCTGTTTTCGCTGTCACGGAGCCGATCGTCAGAAAGGAAAACTCCGCCTCGACAGCCTCGAAGCCGCGCTCAAAGGAGGCGAGGATGGGCCGGTCGTCGTGCCTGGCGACAGCGCGAAAAGTTCCCTCGTGATCGCGGTGGCACGCCTCGATCCCGATTCCGCGATGCCGCCAATGCACAAGAAGCGCGGCGGCGGTCCCAATGGCGGAGGCCCTCCTGGCGCGCCTCCGCAGGCCAAGCCGCTTACCCCGGAACAGATCGGCCTCGTGCGCGCCTGGATCGATCAAGGCGCGAAGTAGAAAAGAGCTGCGGATTCGATCCTGCCGCCTGCGGGAGAGAAAGCGGGACACGGCGGGAGGAATTTCCTAATCTGCGGAAGCCATGCGCTTTTTCCGTGCCCTCGCGTCCCCGTGCCTCCGGCTCGGATTTTGCCTGCCGCTCCTCCTTCTTGTGATGGCGCCCAGCTCGCGGGCCATGGATCAGATCATGCTTAAGAGCGGCATCCGCGTGTCGGGCACCATCTTGGGGCAGTCGAAGGATCGTCTCATTATGCGCGTCGGCCAGGGGAATGCCGTTTATTCCAAAAAAGCAATCTGGCGCATTTACGAGGACATCACCGATAAGCCTGCCGACCCGCGCGTGCTCCAGCGCGACGAAATTCCGCCCTGGTGGGTGCCGCTTTCCGATCTCTACCACGAGGATTGGGTCAACTCGCTCAAGGCCATTCCCTCCGGCCCGATCACGGAGGATCCTTTTCACAACGTCCCCTATGTCTCTTTTCGCGCGAACACGATCTACGAGCTCAATATCTACGGCAATCCCTCCGATCCCGCCGCGCTCGAGATCGGCTACTATGGGAATATGTGGTTTCACAGCGGCGATGCGCAAAAACGGTGCCGGCAATTCCTCGCCTCCTATCTAAGCGGACTCAAGCAGCTGCAGGCGATTTATCGCCTGAACGCGACCGGCGGCCGGGAAACCGTCTCCGGACTCACCATCGAGATCACGCCCCGATCTTCGAAAGCCTCCTACGGCGGCTGGTGGGTCAGCATCTGGAATCCCGCAAAACTGGCCGCCGCGCGCTGCCCGGACGCCGCCGCGTGGAAAGCAGCCTGCGCGCAAAATCTGGCCGGAATCAAAAAGTTCACCGCCGGCGAAACCGCGTGGATGAAATACTCGCTTCAAGACGCCGCGAAGCGTTACCTCCCGCTCGAGCGCATGGAAGAACGCTAGGAATGGGCGCGCTCGATTCCGGGTGCATTCTTGACATTTCTCGGAACTCGTGTTTTCCTGCGCCTCGTGTTGAACCATCTGTCCATTCTCGTCGCGGCTACCGCCGTCGTCGTCGCCAAGCGCGACGCCGCCGTTGGTTCGCTTCGTTTGGGCTGATTCCTCACTCACAAACCGAAAACGAAACAACCCACGGCTCAGCGGCCGTGGGATTTTTATTTTCCACGGATCGCTGGCAGGCGCGGGTCAAACCAAACGACCAATGCAAATCACCGAAGATCTCCCGCGAAGAACGACTTTTCGCGAAAACTACACACCTGGCTATTCGACGAACGCCACCGCCTTCATGTCGTCGCGCACACTCGAGTCGCATGCGGCATTCGTGCTGCCGCTCCTCGACCGCGGCCAGGAAGTGCTCGACGTGGGCTGCGGCCCCGGCTCGATCACCCAGGGCATCGCCGAACACGTGCTGCCCGGCCGCGTGACGGCCCTCGATCGGGATCCCGCCCAGGTGGCCCACGCCGCCCGTCTCGCGGAAGGCCGCGAGCAAATCAACCTGCGCTATGTGGCTGGAAGCGCATATGAGCTGCCTTTTGCGGCCGCGTCGTTCGATCTCGTGTTCTCGCACGCGCTCTTCGAGCATCTTTCGAATCCCCGCGGCGCGTTGGCCGAGATGCGGCGCGTGTTGCGCCCCGGCGGCCTGATCGCGCTATCGAGCCCCGACTGGGATTCCTTCGAAATGCGCAAATCGACGCCCGCGGCTGAAGCGGCGATCCGCGACTACCGCGACTTGCAGGAACGCAACGGCGGCGATACCAGCGCCGGCGGGCGTCTGGTGCGCCTGCTGCAGGAGGGCGAATTCGGACTCATCCGCCAGGGGCAGCGATTCGAGAACTATGAATCGCCCATGCGCATCGCGACCTACCTCGCGCTCCAGCTCGACGCAGCGGGAAATGCCGGAGCGGCCCACGCGCTGATCGATTGGTCCACGGAGCCTGGCGCGGAACTGCTCGGCTGCTGGAAACATGTGATCGGGATCAAATGGAATCGGTAGTCGGGGATGCTGGAAATTGGTTGATGCGACGCGCGCGGGGAAAACTCCTTTACACCCCGCGCGGCGCGCGGTGAATGTCTGCGGTTCACATGGAATCGATCGGCATCGGACTAGCGGGCTTTGGCACCGTCGGCGGCGGGGTTTACAAGAACCTCGAGGCCAATCGCGCCCTGCTCACGCAGCGGCTCGGCGCTTCGTTCGAGATTCGCCGCATCGCCGTCCGCGATCTTTCGAAACTCCGCCCGGTCAGCGCGCCCGCATCGCTCTTCACGAGCGATCTCGCTGAATTGATCGACGATCCGGCGATTCAAGTGATCGTCGAGCTCATGGGCGGAATCGAGATACCGCTGGCCTTCGTGCGCAAGGCGATCGCCGCCGGCAAAATCGTCATTACCGGCAACAAGGCGCTCCTCGCCGAGCACGGCGCGGAGCTTTTTCAACTCGCGCGGGAGAGGCGCATTCCCATTTTCTACGAAGCGGCCGTGGCCGGAGGCATTCCGATCATCAAGACCGTGCGCGAGGCCTTCATTGCAAATCGCTTCGAGAGCATTCACGGCATCCTCAACGGCACGAGTAATTACATTCTCACGCGCATGACGGATGCCGGGCTCGATTTCGAAGCCGCCCTCGAAGAGGCGCAATCCCTCGGCTACGCGGAATCCGATCCCACGCTCGACATCAATGGCTGGGACGCCGCGCACAAAGCGATCATCCTCGCTTCGCTGGCCTACGGATTCTGGGTGCAATCCAGCGACATCTACGTCGCCGGCATCGACCGGCTGACGAGCGACGACATTCAATTCGCCGCGCAGCTCGGCTACACGATCAAGCTGCTCGCGACGATCAAGGCCGATGCCGACAACGCCATCGAGGTGCGCGTCTGCCCCACCCTCATTCCGAGCTCGCACGTGCTCGCCTCGGTCAAAGGCGTCTTCAATGCCGTCTGGCTCCGCGGCGACGTGGTCGGGGAATCGCTCTTCTACGGACGCGGCGCGGGCCAGGATCCGACCGCCAGCTCGGTGATCGCCGATCTTGCGGAAAGCGCGATCGCTCTGGAATCCCCGCGTCGTTGCTATGGATTCACCTCGCACGATCTCTATGGAAAATTGAAACCCGTCGAGGCGGTCGTTTCGCAATTTTATCTGCGCCTGCTCGTGGACGATACGCCCGGTGTCCTGGCGAAAATCGCCGGCATTCTCGGCGATGCCGGCATCGGAATTTCCTCCGTCATCCAGCCCGAAGGCCACGACGCGGGCCAGCTCCCGCTCGTGCTCATGATCCACGACGCGAACTACGGCCGAACCTGCGAGGCGGTCGCAAAAATCGCCGCGCTCGCCTGCGTCAAGGCCGAACCCGCACTCCTGCCGGTCGAAACGTTTTCCTGATTTTGATGAAGCCCCTGCTCCACGACCGCGGCGTGATCAGCCGCTACCGCGAATACCTGCCCGTCACCGCCGCCACGCCCGTGGTTTCGCTCAACGAAGGCTCCACCCCGCTCATCCACTCGCCATTGCTCAGCGAGCGAGCGGAGCGCAACGTTTTCCTGAAATACGAGGGTCTCAACCCCACTGGCTCGTTCAAGGATCGTGGCATGACAATGGCCATGTCGAAAGCCGCTGAATCCGGCGCGACCACGGTCGTCTGCGCCTCCACGGGCAACACCTCCGCCGCCGCCGCCGCCTATGCCGCCCGCGCCGGATTGAAGTGCGCGGTGATTTTGCCGTCGGGGAAAATTTCGATGGGCAAGCTCGTCCAGGCCTTTGTTTACGGCGCGACCGTCGTGGCCATCCGCGGAAATTTCGACGACGCGCTGCGACTCGTCCGTGAACTCGGCTCCGATGGCTCGGTCGCCGTCGTCAACTCCATCAACCCCTTTCGTATCGAAGGCCAGAAGACCGCTTCTTTCGAGATCATCGACGAACTTGGCGACGCACCGGAAGTTCACATTTTACCCGTCGGAAATGCCGGCAATATCACCGCTTACTGGAAAGGCTACCGTGAATTCCATGCGGCCGGAAAAGCGACCCGCCTGCCGCACATGATCGGTTTTCAAGCCGCCGGCTCCGCGCCGATCTTTCACGATCGCGTGATCCTTGAGCCCGAGACCGCAGCCAGTGCCATCCGCATCGGAAATCCCGCCAGCTGGCAGGGCGCGACCGTTGCCATTTCCGAATCCCGCGGATGCATCGACATCGTCACCGACGAGGAAATCCTCGAAGCCCAGGCATGGCTCGCGCACAACGAAGGCATCTTCGTCGAGCCCGCCAGCGCCGCGTCCGTGGCCGGCTTGTTCAAGTGCCTCGCATCGCCCGCTCCCGCCTGCCCCCTCTCGTCCGTCCCCGCCGGCGCAAATATCGTCTGCACGGTCACCGGCCACGGATTGAAAGATTCCGACACCGCGATGCGCGGCCGCAACTACGCCCCGATCGAAGCCGAGGCCGATATTTCCTCGGTGCGCCGCGCGCTTCAGGCTTAACGAATCCGCCATGAGCCTTATCGTCCAGAAATACGGCGGCACCTCGGTCGGCACTCCCGAACGAATTCGCAATGTCGCGAGCCGCGTGCTCGCCACCCAGCGCGAAGGTCACTCCGTCGTCGTGGTCGCCTCCGCGATGTCCGGCGTCACCGATAATTTGCTCAAGCTCTCGAAGGCCGTTTCCGACAGCCCGACCGAGCGCGAGCTCGACGTCCTTCTTTCCACGGGCGAGCAAACGACCATCGCCCTCACCGCGATGGCGATCAATGCTCTCGGCGGCCGCGCCATTTCGCTCACCGGCGCGCAGGCTGGCATTTTGACGGATGGCATTCACACCAAGGCGAAGATCGCGAACATCACGCCGCGGCAGATTCGCAAATACCTCAACGACGGCATCATTGTCATCGTGGCTGGCTTCCAGGGCCAGACGCTCCAAGGCAACATCACCACGCTCGGCCGCGGAGGTTCCGACCTCACCGCCATCGCCATCGCCGCCGCGCTCAAGGCGCACAACTGCGAGATCTACACCGATGTCGACGGCGTCTATACCTGCGACCCGCGCATCGTCCCCAATGCGCGCAAAATCGACGTCATCGCCTACGACGAGCTATTGGAAATGGCCAGCAGCGGATCAAAGGTCATGCAGTCGCGTTCCGTCGAGTTCGCCAAGAAATTCAACGTTCCGTTCGAAGTCCGCAGCAGTTTCAATCAAAACCGAGGAACCATCGTGAAAGAGGAAAATCCCAATCTCGAAACCGTCGTCGTGCGCGGCGTCAGCATCGAGAAAAACCAGGCCAAAGTGACGATCACCCATGTTCCCGACACGCCCGGCACCGCCTCGCGGATCTTCACCGCGCTTGCGGATGCGAATGTCGTGATCGACGTCATTGTGCAAAACGTCTCGGTGAGCGGCACGACGGACATTTCCTTCACCATGAATCAGGACGAGCTCAACAAAATGGGCGCGCTCCTCGACGACGTCGTGAAAGAGATCGGCGCCGGCTCCATCGCGAAGCAAAGCTGCATCGCGAAGCTCAGCGTCGTCGGCATCGGCATGCGTTCGCACTCCGGCGTCGCGGCGAAACTTTTCGAGGCACTCGGCAAGGGCGGCATCAACATCGAAATGATCTCCACTTCCGAAATCAAAATCGCCGTGATCATCGAAGAGGCGAAAATCGCCGAAGCTGCAAATCTCGCGCACGAGGCCTTCGGGCTCGCCGCCGCCGCAGCTTAGAAATTTTTTGCAGTAGCCACGTCCGCCGCCGCGTGGAATATTCGGCGGCTCCAGTTTAAGGAAGGGTGGCAGAGTGGTCGAATGCGCACGCCTGGAAAGCGTGTGTGGGGAAACTCACCGCGGGTTCGAATCCCGCCCCTTCCGCCATTTCCGAGGTATCTCCTTGGAAATCAAGCAAGCCTCTGTAAATGTCAGTTGGCACCATATGCGAGACACGAAATCGCGGATTTTGTGCGACACTTCGAAGCGTAAATAGCGAGACGCTCTTTTCTCTGCTTGAACGACACCCAAGCCTGAAGTTTTCCCGAGTCTCGGTCTTTCAGCAAAATAGCCGATTTCAGAGCACAAAAAAGCCCCAGTAAAAACCGGGGCTTTTCTGATTTAGGGCCTGAAAGGCGGATTCATCTCAAGGCGAATGCGCCTTCGACCCGTTCGGTGATTTCATTGACCAGTTTGGCCGTCAGCTTGTTCTCAGCATAAAATCGCCGTTTCACGCGGGCGAAAGTGTCGAGTGAACGAAAAACAAAGCGAGTCTGCTTTTTCAGTTCTTCGATGAAACCCACAATCTCAGGGGTATTCGCATTTTTCTCCGCTCGAAGTTTTTTGAACTCTGGAAGAAATTGTTCCAGAGCGACGAGTGCCTCAGATTCCTTGAGCGCCCCTACCTCACGGCGCATTTGAATACGGGTGTTTAATCGATGTCCCGCGGACGAAGTGAGGGTAGGCTTGACCGAGGATGCGAGAACCACGCCGAATCGTCGCCCGGAGATTTTGCACTCGTCCAAGGTAGCGTGGAGGGCGTCCAAGAATGACGCGGCACAGTGCTGTGCATCATCGACGATGATTACTTGGATGTCGTTCGCGTTCACGAATCGAGTCAACTCGCTTCTGAGTTTTCCGACATTATGGGCGAGGAAGCCCCATTGAATTGGACCATTTCCGATTTCTCCATGTAGGGCCTGGAGCTGGCGAGTGCCGAGCGTCCCGGCATCTCCCCCGTCTGAATTGAGACGGAATCTGCGAGCGTTGCGATCCGCGAACCGCCTGCGGAGATACTCGCAAAAGAACGAGATGCCGCTCCCGGAAACGCGTGATTCGATGAGGGCAACACTGTTTGCCTCGATAGCCGCTTCAACATTTTGGAACATTTCAAATTCCATCCATTTGTAAGCGATGATGCTTGCGCCGGTCTCACGAACTGCTGTGGGTGCTGGATTCATATGGTTATGGTGTTGGCGAATTACTCCTGGCTGATGCTCACCTGGCAGTCTTGGTCATCGGGCTCAGATGATTGACGCACGGCAAATTTAGAGGGCTTCTTCGGCGGTTTGGCCTTTGGCGGTGGCGCGGTACGAGGACCTTTGACGATAGCCGCGTGTGTTTGCGATAGCTCTTTCACGGCAGCTTGAGTGACCAAGTGCTGCATGCGGAAATCCTGACGATGCACGGCCATGTCCGCGGCAAACCCTTTTCGGTCGAAAGGATTTTCAACCATCCCGATACGCTCGCCATCTGTTGCGCGATAGACGGTAGCACGGCTGACGTGTTTACCTGGGCAATACCGAACAGTGACTTCCTGGCCATCGAAACCTGCGAGGCACTCGCCCTGCAGATGATGGTTGTCGATCTGCACGTGCGTCTTATGGACCTTGGCGGTTTTCGTGACACCGATTTTCAGTTCGAGTTCACCAGCGGGCAGCTTCGCACTTTCAGCAATCGCAGAACCTCCAAGGGCGACCCAGCGATGATACCTCGACAAATGGCCCTTACTCGGTTGCTCGAAGTTGTAATAGCTTACGTGCTTAGCGATGAGGGTCTCCACTTCATCGAAGCGCAGCATATCGCGATTCGAGGGCTTGATTCGCACCCAGTCGTAGAGGGACTTGAGCGTTTTCTCTTTGAGGTGCCGGAATGACAACTCGACGCGCGAGTTTTCCTGTGGGCAGCGTATCGAAGTGTAGTCAGGCACGACGCCAAGTCTTGCTAGAGTCTCGCTCACCTCCTTCATTAGGTGTATTTTGGCGTTATCGAAGCGCCAATTCTTGGGAACGCCTCCCAGGATGCGAAAGAACCTCCAGAAGACTCAATCGCCCGCAGAAATGAAGGAGTTCGATAATTCCTCTCAGAGGTTTACCTCCGAGTTTCATTATCAAGATGCCAAGGGGAAAAGCCGCAGAGCACCGAATTACGCAGATTCATCTGTCGAAGAGAGAGCCCGGGAACTCGGCGACCCGTGGAAGACCGATTATTCTTTGTTTTACAGCCTCGCCTCAATGCACGCGCACGGTGCACCTGGCGCTGTCTTTCAGGGGCATTTTACTTCGAACGCGAAATCCCCTCAGCAGCGAGAGGAAGATTCTACGGGTTTTATAGCTTATTTCTCCATGCGGATTCTTATGAACGCTTTAAGGCTCTTGGCTCGAAATGGATTTATCGTAGACATCCAGCCAGCCGAATCGGTGTTTGCGGATGCGCTGACTTTTGCCAAATAGCCTTTCTTCAAATGGACTTCGACTTCTTTGAATTCGACGGCGCGCTCGTCGACGAGCTTTACGCTCTATTGGACCCGCAACTTACGCTTCTCAAATCACAGGTTGACCCCGACTATCCCGAGGAAGCCACCGCGTTCGAGGCAATTGAGCATATCAACGGCATTGCCGCCGTCGCAGCTCAACGGTTTATCAGCGTAACCTCAACACGGTTCGGCGTTGCTCCAGCGGTCGCCCTTTCTCTGGGACCCACAATCGAAACCACCACCAAAATCGCAGCGATTAATGCGGCTGCCAATTTTTGGAAACATTCGGATGACGGTTTTTCCGCAATTCGTCCGGCTACAAAAAGCACCCTTGAGGCCGCGGGCATAGATTTTGAAGTGGGGGATGAACTTGGTCACCTAGTAACGAACATCTTCTATCGGTGCGGTTACGGTTCTTTAAGAGGTATTTCCGGGGACCTCAAGAGTTGGATGGAACTTGTTATCGAGAACGCTTAAATTCCTTAAAGTCCAAGTCCAATTGGCCGACCGGCGAAGTTAAACCGCTGGTAAGGCCGAGAACGTAGTGTTTGGTCAGCTCGGGTCAGGCCCTCCCCACCGCTAGAGTTGGTCTATTCTCTCGTGAGTATCTTCCGTCACTATGACGGCGAAACCGAACGACCTGCTGGATGATGACCAACTCGCGGAGGTTCTTGAAAATCGGCAACTGCTAAATGCCGCCGATAAAAGCGACCTGACGGTCAGGGAATTCTGCGCCCAGTACGGCGTCAGCCGTGCCCGGCTTTACCGGTTACGAAAGAAAGCCAAGAACGGCGCGAGCTACCTGACGAACCTTCGAAAGTTCAATTGTGGGCGCCCAAGTCGTATCGATGATCGAACTCTGGCGTGGGCTCTCGCATATATCGCGACCTTTCCGGGCGCTCCGATGACCGAGGTGTGCAAGGAAGTCGCGAAAATTGCCGCGGAGCAGAATTGGCCAAAAACCAATTATTGGATGCTCAAGCGCGCTATCGATGGGCTCGACCAAGACATGCGGCTAACGCTCCGAGAGAGCGCTCAAGAAGTTTTCAACAAGACCGCTCTGGTCATGCGTCACCGATACGGGTTCGCCAACCAGCTCTGGCAAGCTGACGCGACCGAGCTTGATGCGCGGTTTGTGGACATGGAAACGGGAGAAGTTTTCCGCCCGTGGCTCACAGCGTGTATCGATGCCTATACCCGGGCCACCTGGCTCGTGCTACACCGGACCAAGCCGAACGCAGCCGGGGTCCTGGAATTGTTTCGTTCGGCCATGATGCCGAAGGGCAACGGTCATGTTCTCTGGGGCATGCCAGCCACGATTCAAACCGACAACGAAAGTATCTGGCGTGCTGGGGATGTGTGCCAAACCATGGTTGATTTGGGAGTCGATTACATTTCTACCGATGTCGAGATGCCTGTCCAGGATGGCCTCGTTGAGAGAGTTTTCGGAACCGTTAAGACCAAGCTTCTCTCGAAACTCTGCACTTACACGGACAAGCACGCGGCTCTGGCAGACGCGGAGCGGTATGCGATTCCATGGCCGCTCGCCGATTCCATCGTGAAGAAGTTTCTGGCCGAGTATCACCTGACCGTTCACCGCGGCCTCAAAACAACGCCCTACGAGCAATGGATGGAAGGCTTGGAGGATGCTCGCGGCTTGGTGTTCTCGCGGAGCGAGGTCGAATCGCAGTTTCGCGTTTCTCGTGAGTTCATCGTTAACTCGGACGGAATCGAACTGGAAGCTGGGCGGCACTTTACTTCCCCCAACCTCATGGGGTTGGTCGGCGAAACGGTTGTGGTCCGTATTCCTATCGCGGGTCGAGTCGAAGAGGTCTTGTGCTATTTCAAAGGCAACTTGGTCGATACGCTCATCTGCTCGGAAGAGAATCCTGAACTTTCGACCCTCATCGCCTCGAAGCGCACTAAACGCTCTATTGAGCTATCTCCTCTTCGACGTGTTCTCGCTCGGCGAGCATAACCGCGAGTGCGGAAGGTGTGCACCCGCCACATTCATGGATTTTGGAGGGATGCAGGTCCATCAACTGCACGACAACCGAGGCTGCAAACCCCGGTAAAGCCATCATCGCCCCCAATCTTTCCGGGCCAAGATAACCAACAACATGTTCGAGAAGCGACTTGAGCAGAAACTCCGACAGTTTTTCGGGATGACACAATAGCCACCCCTCTACAGCCGCGGGGTTACCGATGGCTTGCACCAATCGAAGTTGAAGAGCCTCGGGCAAGTTTGGATTTTGCAGGCCATAATTCGCCGCAGCAATCTGCTCACTTTGGTCAGAGGAATTTACCCAGGACGCGATATCCGAATCCCTGGCGCCGGACCACGCACCCAGCACCGAAGGCGCTCTTCCGAACCTTTGCATGGAAACTGCGAGATAATCGTAGTGGCTAACCCCGAACGCAGGAGCTTCCACCAATTCGCGCAATGCCAGCTCGGCTCTCGGCCATCCCCTTTCCGCCAGCCGCACGATGGCGAGCGAACAGGCGTCCACGACGGAAGGTTGAGACCCTCTCAAGGAAACGAGCCGACGCATCCCGGCGATGGAAAGACGGTCACCGCGACTCGCATCGAACGATTCGATAAACGCCGCCGCTTCTTCGTCGGTGATATTCGGATTCGCCGCCGCGGCTTCGTGAAGGCTCGGTCCATGCACCGATTGGGTGTCTCTCTCATCCAGAACCTCTGCCAGTTCTTCTATTCTGACCACTTGGTTTGAGAGAATATAGGGACAGAAATTTATGAATTCTCTGCGGCTAAGCGGTGGTAAATCCTCTCTCTCAACAATTCGGTCCGCTTGTGCGGCCCATGGATTCGAGCTGAAGAATCTCTCGTTTGCGATTTTGGCGATGCGGTTTAATCGCAGCTTCGTTAGTTCCTTCGCAGGAGTGTTGGCGATGCCGAGGACATGGTGCGCATCCCCGTCGCGCTCCGCATACAGCGATTTGGTCTCGGCTAGGGTCCAATTTCGAACGAGGTAGCCAATTTCCAACGCGGTCCGTCGATTTTTCCGAGCCTTCAACAACTTCGCCCGGTTTTCATCGGGGAGAATGGCGGGTCTCTCGAAACAATACCCGGCGCGAACCGGATTGGAGAGCCAGCAAGCCTGGACAAGTGCATCCGTTGCCCATGAGGCAGAAACAGCGGTTCCGTTTCCGAAACCGCTTTTCTTCTGAAGGCAATCCGCAGCTAGGATGACGGACCTCAATCGGCGCTCTCCCGCTTCACCTTGAAAGTCTGCCAACTGCTGTCCCCGCCTACACCGTGTGATCGCACTCGAACCTTATTCTTCCCGACGGTGAGTTTCGCTTTGAAAGAGAACGCCCCGCCTTTTACGGATGTCCGCTTCGCCTTCAACTTATTCACGGTGAACTCGACGCTTGTCGCATTGAGCGACCGTCCTCGCACGACCAATACTGATTTGGTTGTGACCTTTGGCACTTTCCCAAACTCGATGGTGGGGGCCGGTGCTGGGGTCGGACTTGGCGTTGGGCTCGGTGGTGTTGGACCCTCCGGGAGAACCGTATCGAGTGAAGCCACAAACATTGTGTCCCGACCTTGATACGTTCCTTCGCCCGCGAAAACACGTCCATCGGCGGAAACGGTTTCGACTTTTTTAAGAACCCAGCCAGTTAAGTCAATCGAAGGACTGAGCACTTCAACAAGACTCCGCGTCCCGGTGCCGGAAGTCCAAACCACTGGAGTTCGGACAGAGCCGAGCCAATTTTGCCCAATCGCCAAAGTGCAATCGGCGCTGGCGCCATAAAGATACATCGAGTCGCCGGTCGCCAGCGCGGGCAGTGCAGTTTTTACTCCGCTGACCCACCGCCAAGGTGTCTCCCTATCATTGGCGTCGTTGGTGAGCTGATTGCCGAGAACAACAGTTCCGTCCGAATTCACGGCGATTGAGCCCTCGTTATATACCCAATTGTCATCCGCGAAAGCCGTCCAAGGGAAAGCGGTTGTCCATTTTAGAGGCGGAAGCTGGTAGCTCGCCCAGCCGATGATAATGCTGCCGCTCGCGTTAACGGCATGAAGGTTTGGTCCAACCGGGTCTTGAAATATTGGGTCAGCATACCTGCCCAAGTCTTCGTAGCCGTCCGCATGCGACCAACGAAACGGCTCGGATTTTACCGGGTCGTTGACGTACGCGGTCACCAGCAGCGTTGAACCGTCTCCGGAGAGACCATTCACGGCAAGATAGTCATATCCGGCTGGGGGCAAAATCTTCTGAGGCGCCGTCGCCCCGGTTTTGATGAAAGCCCAATTCGTCAAATTGATTGAAGGGTCCACCGAGTCATCGGAAACGCTTGGCGAGTAGCCAGCAATCACTTGGCCGCTCGCACTGATGGCTGTCGCCTGGACTGCCGAACCTGCTTCGAATGGAGGAATCGTCTGAAGCTCTCCGCCGTTCCAAAGGAAGGCGTGGGAGCCGGAATTTCCCGTGACGACAACGGCATCTCCGGACCTGCTGACCCCGGCGACATTCGTCTCGTCGTCGCTGGAAAGCGGATACAAAGCGCGAATCGACTGCGCGGTAACATTAGCGCTGAACACCCCGGCAATAAGCAGGGCGATGGTGGTGTTTTTCATAGGTTGGTCCCATTGATGCGTCCTCCCGCCCCGACTTCGGCGCTGGATGGTGGTAGACGGCAGCTCTGGGCGAATAGGTGTTGATAGGGAGCTGTGACGAATGCCGAGCGCTCCGGGCTCGTCTGTTAATCAGATGCCTGTCTATTCTCTAAAAAGAACGTCTACGTCAAGTACAGTATTCTCCAGAAAGAATGGTATTTATCTCACCTTGAGGCGTGGCTCAACGAGTTCCGTCACCTCTCGACAAAGACCTGGCCTTGTTCCTGAAGACAATCATGCGGGAGCAAGGGTGGAGCTATCAGAGACTTGCCGATGAGACTAAAATCGCGGTTTCAATGCTGCACGGCATCGTCGCAGGCGAGAAATGCTCCTCACTGCCGATGGTCTGGCGCATCGCCAAGAGCCTGAAGGTTACTTTGAAGGACATCTTCCCAAACCACCTCGGCTGACCTTTTTAAAAAAATGTAGGCCGCCGCGACGAATGCCACGACGGCCTACTGTTCCCCCCGGAACAAATTGAATTTAGCGCAGTTGCCGTGCCAGTCGAAGACTAATTGCGCAATAACCGCAGGGCGTTCGCGACTACCAGCAATGTTGCTCCGGTGTCAGCGAGCACAGCAAGCCACAGACTCGTGTAGCCCAGCAAGGCCAAGACCAGGAAAATCGCCTTAATGCCCAGCGCGAAGGCGATGTTGAAGTGAATGACACCCAGTGTTCGTTTTCCGAGCTGGATGGCTTCCGACACCATCATCAAGTCATCACGCATGAGGGCCACATCCGCGGTTTCAATGGCCGTATCCGTTCCTGCGGCTCCCATGGCGAAACCGATGTCCGCGGCAGCAAGAGCTGGAGCGTCGTTCACCCCGTCACCAATCATGCCGACGCTCCCAAACTCGGCGGCCAGCTTTTTGACTTCCTTGATTTTGTCCTCGGGCAAGAGGTCGCCTTGGGCCGAATCAATGCCAGCTTGTTTGGCGATGGCATTGGCGGTGCGGGTATTGTCGCCCGACAGCATCACGATTTTCACGATGCCTGCTTCGTGAATGCGTTTGATAGCCTCCGCCGCGTTCGCGCGAATCGCATCACCCACCGCCAATATGCCAAGGACCTCGCCTGCGCAGTCGGCATGCGGTCGGTGGCCGACGATCACCACAGATTTCGCTTCAGCCTCGATTTCTGCTAATTGCGCTTCGAGCCGGTCTGAGCAAACGCCGAGTTCATGGGCGAAGCGGTGGTTCCCGACGAAGTAGGCATGACCTCCAATTGTGGCCTCCGCCCCGCGGCCCGTCTGGGCGCGGTAGTTTTCCGCGGACTCGAACTTCACGTTCGATGACTCGGCATATTGAACGACCGCTTGAGCCAGCGGATGCGTGGAATGGGTATCGATGGCCGCGGCGATGCGGACGATTTCCTCTTTCGAGGTATCGGCGAACTGAATTACGTCCAAGACCCGGGGCTTTCCCTCTGTAATGGTGCCGGTCTTATCGACCGCTAGAGCCCTCAGTTTTCCGAGTGCCTCCAAATAGGCGCCGCCTTTGATGAGCACGCCGCGGCGGGCCATGGCCGTGAGCCCGGATACGATGCTGACCGGAGTTGAGATGACGAGCGCGCACGGGCAAGCGATGACGAGCAGGACGAGCGCTTTGTAAATCCAATCCATCCAAACTCCGTGAAAGAGGAGCGGAGGAACGAGACCGACCGCGAGGGCCAGAATCATCACGCCCGGTGTGTAGTAACGGGCGAAGACATCCACGAAGCGCTGGGCCGGAGCCTTCTGCCCCTGTGCCTCTTCGACCATCTTGATGATGCGCGAAAGCGTCGTGTCGCCCGCGGCACGAGTCGTTTGAATTTCGAGCGAGCCTTCGCCGTTGATGGTTCCGGCATACACCGGGTCGCCTGACTTCTTTTCGACCGGCATCGATTCGCCGGTAATCGGAGCTTGGTTGATGGAGGACGCGCCAGAGCTGACCGTTCCATCGAGCGGCACCTTCTGCCCCGACTTCACGAGAATCGTTTCTCCGACCGCAACTTCGTTGGCCGCGACCTCCGATACCGTTCCGTTCCGTTTTACGAGCGCGGTGTCGGGAGCCAACTGCATCAACGCGGCGACGGCACGACGAGCACGGCCCACGCTCCACGATTCGAGCAACTCGGAAAGTGCGAAGAGGAAAACAACCGCGGCTCCCTCGGCATGCTGCCCAATGACCACGGCACCCGCGACAGCCACGGTCATCAGCACATTCATATCGAGGGCGAACGTGCGGAGTGACCGAAGAGCTTTTGGAAGAACGAGGTATGCCCCTGCAAGAATCGCGACCGAGAAGGCGGCGTCTGGTTCCCACGAGTTTTTGAATCCGACCCATTGGAGAAGGATTCCGAGACCGGTAGCGAGGCCCGAAATAGCGACGAGCCAGGTGCGCAGTGGAAGGCCGCCGCCCTCGGCCTGTCCTTCCTCTTTGACCGTTACACCGCTAGAAACGATGGCCCGCTTAATGGCGTCCCGTTCGACTCCTCCTTCGTGGAAGACAGTAACCGTCGAAGACATGAGGTTCGCCTGCACGCCGACCACCCCGGCCACAGGTTTCAACGCTCGCTCGATGGCTGCGACCTCCTCCGAGCAATCCATTCCGCCGACCGTGAACGTCTCTTGAGCCGCACCTTTGGGCGGTGGCGCTTGAGCTACCGCGGGCTCGTCGTGGTCGTGGTCGCAGCAGCCATGTTTGTGCGCGGGCTCGGCCTTGTGGTCATGAGCGCCATGGTCATGGCCTTCGTGGGAATGTTCGTCGTGACTGTGGCTCATAATTTTTCAAGCAAACACCCTGAAGTGGCTTTAGGGTCAAACAAAGATACCCGATGAAGATTGGAGAACTCGCAAAAACGGCAAAATGTTCGGTGGAGACGATTCGCTTCTACGAAGTGGAAGGGCTTCTTCCGAAGGCGGGCCGCGGTGCCAACAACTACCGCGTTTACAATGCCGGGCACGAAGAACGGCTTCGATTCATTCGAAATTGTCGGGCGCTCGACATGTCCCACGAGGAAGTTCGAATCCTTCTTTCGGAAATGGACGGCGAAGCCACTGACTGTGGACCGATCAATGCTGTGCTCGACCAACACATCGAGCACGTTGCCGCGCGCATCCGTGAGTTGCAGGGCCTGAAGTCGCAGCTCACGACTCTGCGGAGCCAATGCCACAGCCGAACCAAGGTTGGCGACTGTCGCATTGTGAAAGGAATCTCCACGATGCGGGGGGCTAGGAAATCGTCTGTGACGCATCTTTGACCGCCTTTCGATAACTTGGAGGGGTGGCATTTGGTTTAGTCCCGGCACATGAGCCGCGGGCGTGGAGTCGCGGGCACCGGACCTTCCGATGAATGGTTGTTTGAACGTCACTGATTTCGGTCAGCCCCATTTCCATTCGAACGCTCTTCGCGTCGGGAAACTCGATTTTTCCGCAGTCGGCACATTCGATGACGCAGACCAAAGGCTCGTCGCTGCGAACACAGACGCGTCGGTTGCTCGGGAGCCAAAACTCCCGAATCAACTCCTCCTGCGTCAGCTCGGTCAGCATGCGGTAGATGGTCGCGCGCGAGGCACGCGACCGCATTGTCGCCATCCGTTCACATACGTCCTGCGCAGTGAACGGCCCGGTCATCTCTTTCACGGCTTCGATGACCAGCCGCTTCTGCGAGGTCAGAATCTTTTGCCCGGTGTTTGCCATCGTTATGCCGGGCGTGTGGTGAGAGGTGGATTGGGGAGCGGCGTAATCGCGACCGTCGCCTTCCGCTCAAACACTCGGTAAAGCGCGGGCAGCATGAAGAGCGTGAGCAACGTCGAACTCACCAGACCGCCGATGACGACTGCCGCGAGAGGCTTCTGGATTTCGCTTCCCGGTCCGGTGGCGAAGAGCATCGGAATCAAACCCAATGCGGCCACGCTCGCCGTGATAAGCACCGGTCGAAGTCGCAATACCGCGCCTTGGATGACGGCTAAATCTACCGCCATGCCTTCGCGCCTCAGCTCGTTGAAGTAACTCACCATGACCACACCGTTGAGCACGGCCACGCCAAACAGGGCGATGAAGCCCACACTCGCGCTGACGCTCAGATTGAA
>JAATET010000120.1 GCA_015655545.1 Chthoniobacterales bacterium
GCTCGACGATATCGAGCTTGAATTTGCTGGGTTCGGGACGCGCGCCCAATGCGGCGAGCTTGCCTTCTTTCGCCATCTGGATGGCTTCGTCACGGCTGACCTCGACGCGCTCGAAAACGTGGTTCGCCTTGGTCTCGGCTTTCATCTCGGCCTCGATGCGCGGGAAATCCTCGGGCGTGATGCGGTGCGGCAGCTCGACGTCGTAGTAGAAGCCCTGCTCGACGGGCGGGCCGGCGGCGAATTGGGCTTCGGGCCAGATTTTGAGGATCGCCGTGGCCAGCACGTGCGCGCTGGAGTGGCGGAGGCGTTCGAGTTCGGTCATGGGAAAGAGGGAGTTTTACCACAGAGGACACGGAGGACACGGAGGAATTTCAGGAAGATACGAAGCTCCACCTCCGTGCCCTCTGTGTTCTCCGTGGTTTACGCGAGTTTGAGCTGCTCCTCGACGATGAGGAGCGGGATGCCGTCGCGAATGGGATAGGCGACGCGGCCGTCCTCGCGGAGGAGGGCGGCTTCGAGCGGTGGCATGCCTGTCAGTCGCGTGAGCTCATCGGCGGTGGCGAAGCGCAGGGATTGGTGCGTTTCGGGGCAGCACACGAGATCGAGCAGGCTGGCGTCCATGGCGCGCAGTTTCGCGCCGGGAGAATGGCCGGGCAATCGAAAAGAGATTCCACAAAGGGGAGTCGGCTCGACGATTGGACCTCTCGATGATTATACACAAGGTTCCCCGAAATGAGCCAGGAAGGTTTGGTATTCAAGATGAGCTGTCCCGACGCGGTCGGGATCGTCGCGAGGATGACCGGGCTCGTCGCCGCGCGCGGGCTGAACCTTGCGGAGGTGCATACCTACAGCGATGTGGCGACGAAATGGTTTTTCGCGCGGCTGCGGATCGAGGCGACGGGCAATGGCGAAGAGACCGCGCTGCTCGAGCGGGATTTTTCGCACTTCGCCGCGGAGGCGCGCGCGGAATGGTCGTTGCGCCGGCTCGGCCATCCGCAGCGGGTGGTGGTCCTGGCGAGCAAGGAGACGCATTGCGTGACGGATCTGCTGTGGCGGCGAAAATTCGGCGAATTGCCGGTGGAAATTCCGCTGATTATTTCGAATCACCGCGCGTGCGAGGAGCTCGCGGCGGCGGAGGGCGTGCCGTTTTTGCATGTGCCGATGCAGGCGGAAAATCGCGACGCGGCGTTTCGCGAGATCGCGCGGCATTGCACGGCGGCGCAGGCGAGCGCGGTGGTGATGGCGAGATTCATGCAGATTTTACCGGCGTGGTTTTGTGCGCAATTTCATGGCTGCGTGATCAATATTCATCACTCGTTTCTTCCCGCCTTCGCGGGCGCGGACCCGTATCGGCAGGCCTTCGAGCGCGGGGTGAAGCTGATCGGCGCGACGTGCCACTATGCGACGGAGGAACTCGATGCGGGGCCGATCATCGATCAGGAAGTGGTGCGCGTGGAGCATTTCCACGAGCTGGGGGATTTGCGACGATTGGGACGCGACTGCGAGCGGCTCGCGCTTGCGCGGGGCGTGCGGTATCACGTCGAGGATCGCGTGCTTATCCACGGATCGAAGACGATTGTGTTCCGCGATTGAGGATCGTTTCAGTATTTCGCGACGGTCGGGTCGACGCGGTCGGCCCACGCGAGGATGCCGCCCTCGACATTCCAGAGCTTGCTGAAGCCGGCGGCCTGCAATTCGCGCAGCGCGCTCGAGCTGCGGTAGCCGCTCTTGCAATGGATCACGATTTCGTCCGCGGTATCGAGTTCGCTCAAGCGCGAGTGCAGCTCGCCGAGCGGGATCAGCTTCGAGCCGGGGATGCGCGCGATGTCGTATTCGAATTTCTCGCGCACATCGAGGAGGATGAATTTCTCGCCGGCGTCCTGTTTGCGCTTGAGTTCTTCGACGGTGATTTCGGGCACGGGTGGTTCAGCTTCCTCGGCCGCGGCCGCCTGCGGGATGCCGCAGAACGTGTCGTAGTCGATGAGTTCGGTGATGGTGGGATTTTCGGAGCACACGGGGCACTTGGGATCCTTGCGCACCTTGAACTCGCGGAATTTCATTTTCAGCGCGTCGAAATGCAGCAGACGGCCTCACAGGGATTCGCCTACTGCAACAATCAGCTTCAAGGCTTCCGTGGCTTGCACCAACCCGATGATGCCCGGCAACACGCCGAGCACGCCGGCTTCAGCGCAACTTGGGGCTGCTCCCGGTGGCGGCGGTTCTGGGAATAGACAGCGATAGCACGGTCCGCCGAGATGCGGCGCGA
>JAATET010000017.1 GCA_015655545.1 Chthoniobacterales bacterium
CCATTACGACGACGCAATCGGGGACGACGTCGGTGGGCGCCACCGGGGGTGCGGGCGGAAATGGCGGCAACGGCGGCGGCGTGGCCGCCGGTGGAGGCAATGGAGGGGATGGCGCGATCGGCGCGAAGGGTGGCGACGCGTCCGCGGCCGTGACGATCTCCGGCGCGAATGCGAACAGCATCGGAACTTTCATGACGTCGACCGGCGGCGCCGGAGGCACGGGAGGCAATGGCGGATTGGGCGGAAATTCCGCGGTGAGCACCGACGAGGGCGTGAATGGCGACGGCACCGATGGCGGCAATGCCATCGGGAGCGCGTCGGTCACGAATTCCCTGGGCAATGCGACCATCAATCTGCAGGTGAATGCGGGCCGGGGCGGCGCCGGCGGCCTGACATCCGGGGCGTCCGGAGGCAATGGCGGCAACGGCGGAACGGCGACGTTCGGCACGGTGAACGCCGTCTCCACCGCGCCCATGGGAAGCGTGAACGTCATTGCGGGCGCGAACGGCGGCAGCGGCGGCTCGGCCCTCGGGATCGGCGCGACTGCCGGCGTGCCGACGTCGGTGACCTTGCTCGACGCGATCGACGGGACGGCAAACGTCGACATCGTCCTGAGCCAAAGCGCGACGGGTGGCAGCGGCGGCGACGGATGGTCGAGCGCTCCCTCGGCCGGCGGCGACGCTAGCAGCTCGCTCACGCGTTCCAAGAGCGCCACGGGATTCACGGGATTGCGGATCTCCAGCATTGCCAACGCCGGCACCGGCGGCAGCAAACCGACCGGCTCCGGCTCGGGCGCCGCGGGAGGAAACGCCACCGCCGTGGGAGGCGCGACGAACGACATCGGCGTCGCGGAAACCGACGTATCGAGCACCGGCGGACTGGGCGGCTCGGGCGGCGGCACGGCCACCGGCGGTGCGGGCGGAAACGCCTCGACCACGGGAAACGTCACGACCGGCGGCGACGGCCACAACGCGGTCGCGTTCACCAACAACGCGACGGGTGGCAACGGAGGCTCTTCGCAGAATGCCCTGGGCGGCAAGGGCGGCAACGCGACGAGCTCCGCCACCGCGACGGCGCTGGGGAATTCGCTGGCCAAGGTGACGGTCGGGGCGTTCGGCGGCATCGGCGGCGCGTCGCAACTCGGCTCGGGCGGCGACGGCGGCAATGCCACCGGCATCGCCAATGCCACGAATGCGGGCAGCAGCCAGGTGACCGTGATCTGCGGCAACATTTCCGGCGGGGCCGGCGGCGCCGGAGTCGGCGCGGGAAACCACGGCGGCACCGGCGGCTCGCCGCAAAGCACCGCGAGCGGAACCTCGACCGGGGGTGGCCCAGTTTCGGTTTCCGCGACGCAGAACGGAGGCACCGGCGGCACGGCCACCGGCGGGGCGACCGGAGGCACCGGCGGAAGCTCCACGATGACGAACGCGGTGAGCGGTTCGACGAGCGGTTCGTTGTCGATCACCCAAAGCTCGCGCGGCGGCGACGGCGGAGCGGCGAGCGGAAGCACCAGCGCGGCTGGCACGGGAGGCGCGTCGAATTCCTCGCTCACGGCCGGAAACCCGGGCGGCGGAAGCTTGGGGGCGGGCGCGGGCAGCACGGGCGGCAAGGGCGGCGCCGGGACAGGCGGCGCGAGCGCCGGAGCCGGAGGCAGCGCGACCGCGGCCGCGAATATTTCCAACGCGACCGTGGTCAACGGCAGCGCGAGCGCCACGGGAGGCGCGGGCGGCAGCATTTCGGACGGGAATGGCAATGCCGGAGCGGGCGGCGTGGCGACGCTCGGGACGGTCATCGGCAGCTCCGCGAGCGGCGCGGTTTCCATCACCGGGAGCATCACCGGCGGAGCAGGCGGCGATATCAACTCGACCGGGACCGGAAATGCCGGTGACGGTGCGTCGGCGTCGTTGACCAATGCCGTGGATGGCACCACCGCCGGGGCGTTGACGATCTCGCAATTCGTGACGGGTGGAAAAGCCGGACTTGCCCAGGCCGGCGTGCCCGGCCTCGCGGGCAACGCGACGAGCGTCCTCAGCACGACGAAGACCGCCGCGTCGCTTGTGCTTTCCGTCAATGCGCAGGGCGGAGCGGGAGGCAGCACGACTTCCGCGACCGGCACGGGCACGGATGGCGGCACGGGAGAAGCCCACGCCGCGGCCACGAACACCGGCGGGACGACCTTCATTCTATCGAGCGCGCGGGGCGGCACCGGCGGCGCGGGCTACAACGGCGCGAACGGCGGCGTCGGCGGCTCCGCGATCAACGCGATGGCGGCGGCCACTTCGGGCGACGGGTTCAGCGCGACGGCGGGCGCCTCGGACACGAACTACTCGGCTCGCGGCGGAGCGGGCGGCGCGCTGGTCTCGGGAACCGGCGGAATGGCCGGCGACGGAGGGAGCGCGACCGGCAATTCCACGTCGTCCGTGAGCGGCAACAGCATCGCCACGGTGACCGATCGTGCCTATGGCGGCAGCGGCGGGGATGTGTCGGGCGGGACGGGCAGTGGCGGCAAAGGCGGAGCGGCGAGTTCCACCGCGAGCGCCAGCGGAGCGGCCAGTTTTCTTGCGGTGACGGCGAATGCGATCGCCGAGGGAGGACTCGGCGGATTCAGCTCGGGCGGCCCCAGCGGCGATGGCGGAGACGCGACGGCGATGGCCTCGAGCATCGGGCTCGGCGCGAGCAATGCCTCCGCCAGCGCCAGCGGCGGCAACCGGAGAACCGGATCGAACAACGGCTCCGCGCTCGCGCATGCGGAGGCCAGCGGGTCGAGCGGAACGGCGACGGCCTTCGCGAGCTCCGGCGGGCAGTTGATCGCCTCGATTTCGGCGACCGCCACGGCGCAGGTCGCGAGCTCCGTGAGCGCGGAGGCCCAGGCTTCCTATGCGCGCCCGGCCCCGGCATTTTCGGCGGGCACGCTGCAGTCGGCGGCCTTCGCCGTTGCGCAGCCGACGGGCGCGGACGTGGCGAATGCGTTGTCCGGCAACGCCAACGCCCAGGCCGCGTTCGACGGCAACGCGCCGGTCGTCCTCGGCTATCTCGCCGGCGCCTATCCGGGTTCCGGTTCCGGCGCGAGCAAGACCTATTCGTCGAACATCCTTTTCACGCTCGACGCGGCGTCGCTGTCGAGCACGGCGCCCTTTCAGCTCGCGCTGCTCGATCCGCAGGTGAGCGGAGGCGGCTTCCAATCGCTGAGCTTTCAAATTTACCGGCAATTCTCGCTCTTCGAATCCCAGACCTTCTCGAACCCGGCCGACGCGGTCGCGTATTTCAACGATCACGTGTTCGACCTTGGAACGGTCGGCACGGGCCTGACCGTGCAAGTGCTCCTGTCCGTCACGAGCGATACGGTCGGCGACGGATTCGGCTTCGATTTCGCGGCCGTCGCGGTTCCGGAGCCGGGCGTCCTGTCCTGCCTGCTACTCGGCGCAGGGCTGATCGCCGTGCGACTGCGGCGGCGCGGGTGAGGATCGGTTGCGCGTCCGGTCTTGCGCTCCGATGCCCGCGGCGGCAATCTGTCCCGTTTCGCCATGACCAGCGCCGAGATCCGCCAATCCTATCTGGATTTCTTCCGTGAGAAGCAGCACACGATCGTGCCGTCGAGCTCGCTGATGCCCGACAGCCCGAACCTGCTCTTCACGAACGCGGGCATGAACCAGTTCGTGCCGATCTTCCTCGGGCAAAAGTCTCCGGACGTGACGAAATGGGCGAACGCCATCCCCTCGTCGGATACACGTGCGGCGGACACGCAGAAATGCATCCGCGCGGGCGGCAAGCACAACGACCTCGATGACGTCGGGCTCGACACCTACCACCACACGTTCTTCGAGATGCTCGGGAACTGGAGCTTCGGCGACTATTTCAAAAAAGAAGCGATCGAGTGGGCGTGGGAATTGATCGTCGAGCGGTGGAAATTTCCGGCCGAGCGGCTTTATGCGACGGTCTATTCTCCGGCGGCGGGCGATCCGAGCGAGTTCGACCAGGAGGCCTACGATTATTGGGCGGCGTTGTTCACGAAGGCGGGTCTCGATCCGAAGACGCACATCGTCAATGGCAACAAGAAGGACAATTTCTGGATGATGGGCGACACGGGCCCGTGCGGTCCGTGCTCGGAACTCCACGTCGATCTCACGCCGGTCGGCGATACGAAGGGCTCGCTGGTGAATGCCGGCGATGCGCGCTGCATCGAGATCTGGAATCTCGTGTTCATCCAGTTCAACGCGAACGCCGACGGCACCTTTTCGCCGCTGCCCGCGCGGCACGTCGATACGGGCATGGGGTTCGAGCGCGTGACCTCGATCCTGCAGGGGACGAAAAACTTCTCCGATTTCGCGAATGCGAAAATCTCGAATTACGAGACCGACATTTTCCGCCCAATTTTCGACGAGCTCGAAAAGATCAGCGGCTGCCAATATACGAATACGCTGCCCGCAAGCGGTTCCACGGGCGACACGCATCAGGAAAAAATCGACGTCGCATTTCGTGTGATCGCGGATCACATCCGCACCTTGAGCTTCGCGATCGCGGATGGCATCCAGCCCGGCAACACGGATCGCAACTACGTGCTGCGCCGCATTCTGCGCCGCGCCGTTCGCTACGGCCGCACGCTCGGCTTGCACGAGCCGTTTTTCCACAAGCTCGTCGACGTGCTCGCGCGCAAGATGGGCGATGTCTTCCACGAGTTGCGGCTCAAGCAGAAGCACGTCGAGGAAGTGATCCGGCGTGAGGAGGAGGCGTTCAACAAGACGCTCGACCGCGGAATCAAGATGTTCGAGAGCGAGGTTTTTGCCAGCGCGCTGGCCGTCGCCGCGCAGAGCGAGGGATTGGCGATGGTCGTGAGCTCGCAGGCATTCTGGGTTCCGGAAGGCACGGGTTCGCCGGTCGAGGTGGAGGTGTCGCGGGCCAACTTCTCGCGAGGCAGTGAAACGGTCGGCTCTTTCGAACTTGAGGAACTGCTGGCGGGCGGTTGGAAAAAAGTGCTCGCGGGCACGCCGCGAATTTCCGGCGCTGATGCTTTCAAACTCTACGATACCTACGGATTCCCGCTCGATCTGACCGAGCTCATGGCGCGGGAACGCGGTCTCGAGGTCGATCACGACGGCTTTGAAAGTCTCATGGAGGCGCAGCGCGATCGCGCCCGGGCGGCGCAGAAAAAGGAAGTCATCACGGCCGAGGGCAAAACCGTCGATACGGAAACGATTTTTGTCGGCTATGATCGACTCACAGCCCAGGCGCAGGTGATCGATGTGGTGGCTAAAGGCGGTGAGCAACTGGTGGTCGTCGATGTGAGCCCGCTTTACGCGGAAATGGGCGGCCAGGTGGGAGACGCCGGCACGCTCGTGGCGGATTCCATCTCTTTCCCGATCACCAACACGATCAAGCAAGGCGGAGCGTTTTATTTAAAGCTCCAGTCTTCCGCGCCGCCCGCGCCCGTGCCGTTTGCGGTGACCCTGGCTGTGGACCCCGTTCGCCGGGCAGCCATCCAGCGGCATCACACCGTCACGCATTTGCTGCATTGGGCGCTGCACGAAGTGGTGAGCAAGGAGGCCACGCAAAAGGGATCGTTCGTCGGGCCCGACAAGCTCACCTTCGACTTCAACAGCGCCGCGCTCACGCCCGCGCAGCTGCGCGACATCGAGAGGCTGGTGAACGAGCGCATCGTGGAAAACGCGGCGGTATCCTGGCTCGAAGCTCCTTATTCCGAAGTGAAGATGCGCCCCGACATCATGCAGTTTTTCGGCGACAAATACGGCGAGACCGTGCGGGTCGTGCAGATCGGCGGACGACGTGAGGAGCTCGACGGCTACTCGAT
Organism: Chthoniobacterales bacterium; assembly: GCA_015655545.1. Taxonomy (GTDB): domain Bacteria; phylum Verrucomicrobiota; class Verrucomicrobiia; order Chthoniobacterales; family JAATET01; genus JAATET01. The sequence continues at coordinate 5,807 of JAATET010000017.1, forward strand.
GGAGCTCTGCGGCGGCACCCACACGCGCGCGACCGGCGAGATCGGAGTTTTTCGCATCGTGAACGAAGCCGCCATCGCCGCCGGCGTGCGCCGCATCGAGGCGACCGCGGGTTTGCCGGCCTACGAATCCGCTCGGGCGGACATGGACCGTCTCGCGGAGGTCGCGGGCAAACTGAACGCGCCGCTCGTCGAGATCGAAAAGAAACTGGAGGCGATGCTTGCGCAGCAAAAAACACTCGAGAAACAAATCTCCGCGCTCAAGCAGAAGCAGGCGGCTGGCGTCGCGACGGAGCTGCTCGAAAAAGTCCGCAGCGCGGGGCTCGTGGCGCCGGCCATCATCGAGAGCCTGGACGATGCGGATGGGGATTATCTGCAGGCGGTGGCCGATGCTCTGAAGGGACGATTCGAGGGCGCGACCGTTCTCGCGGGCGCATCCCATGGCGTCGTCGCGCTCGTGGCGACGGTGTCGGCGGCGCACGCGAAGGAAATTCAGGCCGGGAAAATCATTCAGACGATCGCGCCGATCGTCGGCGGCAAAGGCGGCGGCAAGCCGGACAATGCGCGCGGCGGCGGCAGGGACGCGTCGAAGATCCACGAGGCGCTGGCGGCGGCGCGCGCGTTGCTGGCTTCGTAAAAAGCAGCGCTGTTGCGCTTGCTCGCGCGATGGTTTGTCTGTAGACCCCAGCGGCCATGACCTTGCGTCGCACTCTCGTGCTCTTTGTCATCCTTTGGGTGGTTGCGGTCACGTTGCTGCATTGCGGGCTGAATCTGAAAATGTTCGACCGCAAGGCCGCGGAAAAATCCACGCAGAGCTATCGCATCGGATTTCTGCCGGTGACATGTCATCTCACGTGTCCGGTGACCGATTTCATCAATCGCCAGAGCGCGGATGGCGGCATCTTCGAGCCGGTGCGATTTGCCAGCTGGCCGGAGCTCAAGGAGGCGTATCTTTCCGGCCATACGAAGGCCACGTTCATTCTCGCGCCGATGGCGATCGCGCTGCGCGAACAAGGCGTGCCGATCAAGATCGTCTACCTCGGCCACCGCGACGGATCGGCGGTCGTCGTGCACAAGGACTCGAACATTCACCGCATGGAGGACCTGCGCGGCAAGCGCATCGCCGTGCCGAACCGCTACTCGAACCAGCGGCTGCTCGTTTTCCGCGCGCTCAAGCAAGCCGGCATGACGCTCAAGGATGTCGAGCTCGTCGAGATGCCGCCGCCGGACATGCCCGCCGCGCTTTATTCGCACGCGGTCGATGCGATCACGAGCGGCGAGCCGTTCATGGGGCAGGCCGAGCTCGACGGCTACGGACGCGTCCTCTGGCAGGCGAAGGACGTGTGGCCGAACTTCATTTCCTGCGTGCTGGCGGTAAGCGAGGACTCGATCAAAAACGATCGCCCGTGGGTGCAGCAGCTCGTCAACGGCATCGCGCAGAGCGGCAAGTGGCTCGACACGAGCATGGACCATCGCATGGAAGCCGCGCAGTTCGTGAGCAAGAATTACTACAATCAAAATCCGCGCTTGCTGACCTTCGTGCTCAGCAAGCCGCCCGATCGCGTGAAATATACGAAGCTCGAGCCGCTCAAGCCGGATTTTCAGGAGATCGAGCAGCTCGGAAAGGAGTCCGGCGTGTTGAAAGGCACGGCGCATTTCGAGGACTACGTGGATCCGTCCTTTGCGCAGGAGGCCAGCCTGCTGCCCGCCTATGCCTGGGAGGAAAAGAAATGAGATCCGTTCCGAAAATTCTCCTTCCGCTCGGCGTCGCCTTGGTGCTGCTCGGGGCGTGGCACCTCGGCGTGCGCATCATGCACAGCGACCTTTTCCCGACGCCGTTCGACGTCGCGCGCGGCATCATGGAGCTGCTGCGCGAGGGGCTGCTGCTCAAATACATCGTCGCGTCGCTCTTTCGCGTGACGTGGGGCTTTGGGCTCGCGGTGCTGATCGGCGTGCCGCTGGGATTGGTGCTGGGATGGTATGCGCACGCTTACATGGCATGGAATCCCGTGATCCAGATTCTGCGTCCGATCTCGCCGATCGCCTGGATTCCGCTGGCGATCCTGTGGTTTGGGATCACGGACGCCGCGCCGGTCTTTCTGATTTTCCTGGCCAGCGTTTTCCCGATCACGGTCGCGTCCACCGCGGCGGTGCATAACATGCAGCCGGTCTATGTCCGCGCGGCGCGGAACTTCGGCCTCGGACAATTTCAGCTCTTCCGGCAGGTGATTTTTCCGGCGTGCCTGCCGCAGATCCTGACCGGCATTCGCATCGCGCTCGGCATCGCGTGGCTCGTCGTCGTGGCCGCCGAGATGATCGCGGTGAACAGCGGGCTCGGGTATCTCATCATCGACGCGCGCAACGCCGGCAAGCGCTACGATCTCGTCGTGGCCGGCATGGTGATGATCGGGCTTATCGGCCTCGCGCTCGACCTGCTCGTGCGGCAATTGGAAAAATTCGACGAGGTCCGCTGGGGCTACGCGGGAACGGCACGATGAGCGGCGCGATCATTTCCATTCGCGATCTCTGGATGACGTTTCCGGGCAAGCGCGTGGGCGAAAACATTCACGTCCTGGAGAACATCAACGCCGAGATCATGCCGGGCGAGCTCGTCTGTATCGTCGGTCCGAGCGGCTGCGGAAAATCGACGCTGCTCAATATCGTGGGCGGTTTCCTGCCGGCGACGAAGGGCGAGGTGCTCGTCGAGGGCGGCCCGGTGGCCGGACCGGACCGGCGCCGCATTTTCGTTTTCCAGGAAAATGGCGTTTTCCCGTGGCTGACCGTCACGGACAACATCGGCTTCGGCCTTCAGGACCAGCCGGAAAGCGAGCGGCAGCGCATAGTCGCGCATTACATCGCCATGGTGGGGCTCAAGGGCTTCGAGCAATCCTACCCGCGCGAGCTTTCCGGCGGCATGCGGCAGCGGGTGGAGATCGCGAGGGCGCTGGCGGCGAATCCGGACATCATTTACATGGACGAGCCGTTCGGTGCGCTGGATTTCATCACACGCATGAAAATGCGCGCCGATCTCGTGCGCATCTGGCAGAGCGAGAAGAAGACGATTCTCTTCGTGACACACGATATCGAAGAGGCGGTGCAGCTGTCGGACCGCGTCTTCGTGATGAGCAAGCGGCCGGCGACGATTCAGGAAAATGTGGAGATCGATCTGCCGCGTCCGCGCGATCTCGACTCGCGAGGCTATCTCGAAAAGCGCGACCATATTTTCCGGGCGATGGGCATGAGCCTGCGCGTCGGCGAGGCGAGCTGAGCCCGGCGGTTTGGTGGGAAGTGAGATTTATACTCCCTTTACAAAACTCCCGCCGCTTGTGGAAGCGACCAGCGCAAGGCTGAGAAGAAGCGTCCGAATGATCATCGCGCCGCGCCGGAGCTATTTGATCGCGGCCCAGACGCGGTGGACGTCGTCATGCTCGTCGAGCGCGTGGAGGAATTCGCCCGCCTCGGCGGCCTGCTCGTCGTTGAGCGTGGGAAATTGCTTTGCGACGTAGCCGAGTTCGCTGGTGACTACGGTCCAGCCGTTGGCGGCGAGCCACTTCGAGACGGCGGCGGTCTCGGTGCGCTCGGCGATGAATTTCGCGCCGGTGGCGCCGGCGGGAATGTCGTCGTTCTGCTCGTGTGCGAGCGGCTCGACTTCGTTCGCGCCGGCCTCGATGGCGGCTTCCTCGATGTCGACGGCATCCGCGCGGTGCGCCTCGACGAGGCCGACGTGGTCGAAGAGGAATTTATTGCTGCCGGGGGCGCCGAGCTGGCCTTTTTTGAAGAGGATGCGGATCTCGGGCGCGGTGCGATTGTTGTTGTCGGTGAGCACCTCGACGATGAGCGGCACTTTGTGGGGCGCGTAGCCTTCGAAGACGATGTGGTCGAGGACGAGTTTCTCGCCGCCGATGCCGGCGCCCTTGTTGATCGCGCGCTCGATCACTTCGCGGCTGACGCTGGCGCGGCGCGCCTTTTCACATGCGGCGAAGAGGCGGGCATTGCCGTCGGGGTCGGGTCCGCCCGTGCGGGCGGCGACCGAGATTTCCTTGACCAATTTGCTGGTGGCCTGGCCTTTTTTAAGCCCGGCAACCTCGCGCTTCGCGTGGAGCCACTGACGTCCCATAGTCTGCCGACGCTAGCGCATTACGGCGCGGTTGCGCAGGATTTTTCGAGCCATTCCGCGTATTCCTCCTCGCCGATGGCGCTGGCCGCGAGGGCAAGTGTGCGTTCGACAACGGTCTCCTCGGCGCATTCGAGGAAGCGGCCATTCGCGGCGAGAAAAATATAGGCAGCCATGAATCCCGCGCGCTTGTTGCCATCCAGGAAAGGGTGGTTTTTTACAATGCCGGTCGCATAGCTTGCCGCGAGCTCGAAGAGCGTTGGCCGGCCATAGCTGAAAAGGTGGCGGGGACGATGAAGCGCGGATTCGAGAAGATTGTCCTCGCGGATGCCAGCGAGGCCGCCGAAGCGCTGCAGCAGCTGCTCCTGCGTGGCGAGGATCACTTCGCGAGTGATCCAGATCGGCTCTCTCATTTCGCGAGTTCGCGAAGGGCGTTGCGATAGCGCTGCATGCCCTTTTCAGCGAGGCGCATCATTTCGTCGAACCCCGGCTGCTCCGGCGTCATGCGCAGCGCGCCCTCCGGGGCCTCGGTGAGATAGATCGTCGCGCCTTCCTCCACCTTCAGGGCATTCAGCGCCTCCTTCGGCAGCACGATGCCGAGGGAGTTTCCGATGCGGCGGACTTTGGTTTCGATGGCCATGTAATAACAATCGTTATTCCCGCCTGGCCGGTCAAGGCCGCAATCCGCATCTCGCTTCGGCGGGAACGATTGATGCTGCGCAACGACGCGGCACCCGTTATCCACGAGACTTTCCAAAAATCATGGCAGACAAGAAATTTCGCGCAGGCGTCCTCTTCGGGGACGAGGTCAAGGAACTACTCGATTACGCCAAGGCGAATGAGTTCGCCCTGCCGGCGGTGAATTGCATCGGCACGAGCTCGATCAATGCCGCGCTCGCCGCGGGCCGCGAGGTGAACTCGCCCATGATGATCCAATTTTCGAATGGCGGCGCGCAGTTCTTCATCGGCAAGGGCGTGAAAGGCGACAATCAGCTCGGCCCCGTGCTTGGCGGCCTCGCCGGCGCGCATTATGTGGATGCGGCCGCGAAGGCCTACGGCGTGCCCGTGATCCTGAACACCGACCATTGCGCGAAGAAGCTTCTCCCCTGGGTCGACGGCCTGCTCGCCGGCAGCGAGGAGCAGTTCGCGAAGACCGGGAAGCCGCTCTACAGCTCGCACATGCTCGACCTCAGCGAAGAGCCGATCGAGGAGAACATCGAGACCTGCGCCAGATACCTCGCCCGCATGGCGAAGATGGGCATGACGCTCGAGATCGAGCTCGGCGTGACCGGCGGCGAGGAAGACGGCGTGGACAACTCCGGCGTCGAGGAATCCAGCCTCTACACGAAGCCCGAGGAAGTCGCCTACGCCTACGAGAAGCTGCTCGCCGTCTCGCCGAACTTCACCG